>CAXNND010000278.1:0-3812 GCA_964203105.1 Desulfamplus sp. | reverse complement strand
TTCGATCCCCTTATATTGCCTGACGTATCCAGCCATAAGAATGTTTTTTTGCCAATTGTCTTTTTTTCTATTGTTGCGAGTTTTTCCATCATGTTCAGTTTTGCCAACTCTATTCTCAAATGGTATAATGGATTTGTATATTAGATTGTCATCTGATTGGGCAATTCTTGGATTATCTGACTCAGCAACTGACCTCATAATCGGATGAAAAATTACCTGCACAGGAGTTGTTCTATCTTTCCAGCCTCTTCTCACATGGTTAGACAAAAAGATAATACCATCAGCTTGTTTAAACAGATGGCTTACAGAATATTGCCAGAAGGCAGAAGTGCTCCCGTGATGCTGAAAATTGTGGCACAAAAAATATACCTTGACCCCTCTTTTTTTCATCTCCCCTGCAATGTATCCGGTAGATGGAAGAAACCATGGATGCCACCAGGCAATGATCAGAACATCTATCTTGTATCGAGTTATCCACTGTATGGCTCTGTACCAGGTCAGAGGATTGCAGGTATCAATGACCCTCTTGTTGCATGGATCATGTTCCATTGATGCAGATTTGGTATTAGTTTGATGAAGATGTTCAGACATCAGCTCTGAAGTGCCAGGAAAAACGATAGATGGATATTGACGGATATAATTTAACATTACAACCATTACACCCTCTTTCTGAAGCGATTTTCTTAACAGATCATTGAAGAGGGAAATTCCTCCCCGTAATGGGGGGGATGGACCCATCAATCCAATTGACAGAGTCATGGTTGTTTGTCTCTCTTGTCATATTTGAGGTGAACCATCAACTCGGCAAGCAGACCGGCACAGAAGAGCTGGGTAGCAGATAAAATCAAGAGGATACCAAGCAGCAGCAGTGGATAATGGTTTTGAATATTGCCATAGGACAATCTAATCAGCGTAATGTAAAAACATATAATCAATCCCGGAATGCCTAAACAGAGACTTAAACCGCCAAAAAAATGTAATGGATTATTATGGTTACGAATTAAAAAAATCACGGTAATCATGTCCCAAAAGCCGTCCACAATTTTTGATGGTGAATATTTTGAATATCCTGCCAGTCTTTTACGATGTGTTACATCTTTTTCTATAACCTTGATTCCCCTGAAATGAAGCAACAGGGGCAGAAATCTGTAATTACCTGAATAAATTGATATTTTTTTCAACAGTTCCGTACGGGTCACTTTCATACTGGCATTGATATCCCTTATACAGATACCTGTTATCATGCTAATTATCAGGTTAAAAAAGGCAGATGCGGTGATATAGTATCTGTCAGATTCACGATTTACTCTTCTTCCCACAATCATTCCAGGGGACTCGTTCTCCATAATATCGATTAAACATGGTATCTCTTCCGGATCATCTTGTCCATCTCCATCCATAAAAACTGTAAAGGTACCCGTTGTCTTGTGGATACCTGCCTGTTGAGCAGATGCTTTGCCAGAGCGTAGCCCCAGGCTAACCAGATGGATCAGTGGATGGTATTGTTGCTGCATGTTCTGAATAATTTCAAGTGTACCATCGTCACTGCCATCATCAACAATGATGATTTCATAATGCCAATGACATCTGGACAGTATATTTTGCAGCTCCTCTACAACCTGCTGAATCGATTCAGATTCATTGAAAACAGGAATCACGACGCTTATGTGTGGTGCAGACTGGTTAGAGTTGATTGCTTTATTATTGTCGTAAGGATTCATAAAAGGCTCTTTAAAAACTCATTTGGCTTTATAATCATTGGATATCTGATCTATTTTAGTAATATTGCTTAGGGCATCTTCGTTATATGACCAGACAGATAGAGCCTGTTCAAGATAGCGTTTAGCCGCTTTAATATCGCCGATACGTATATATGAAAGTGCAATATTATTCAGAAATCTTGAGTAGTCCTGCTGCTCATCCGTCAATTGATCCTTATTACCATTATTGTTTTTCATTTTAAAAGTTTTATCTTCAAGTTCAATTATCTGTTTGAATCTCTCTTGTCGATAGTAGAGTGAAGATAGATTTAATGAAGCCTTTATACAGTTAGAATCTAAAGTAATTGCCCTTACCAAGACTGACTCTGCCTCTGATTCCTGTCCTGAAATCATCATGATATAGCCCATATCATTCAACCTCTCGGCATCATCAGATTTCCATAAACCTGTTTGAAATCCAGACTCAAGAAATGCAAGAGCTTTGTCATGTCTGCCACTGCTCACCAGAGCACCAATATAAGCCAACTGGTTTCTCCTTGACGATGGGGAGAGTAGAAGAGCCTCTTTAAAGAGAGCAAGTGCTTTGTCAAACAGGCTTTGTGCCATGGCTGCTTTTCCTTTTAAGAAATAACCACCATCAAAACCTTTTGATTGAGATGTGAGCTGTTCCGCAATTGAGATTGCGGTCGTAATATCGCCAAGCCCCAAATTGATCATCCCCTTAACAAATAACCTCTTCTCTTCAAGTATGGAGTGATTTTCAGGTATGTGCTCTAATGCTACCCTCGCATCTATATATTGTTTCTGACTGACTGCAATTTCTGCAAGCCCTAAATAGGATTGGGGTATGAGTTTTATCTCAATGGCTTTTTGAAAAGCTGTTTTTGCCTCATTGAGTCTGTCCTTCATAACAAGAGCACTGCCCAGATTTGAGTATGCCCGTGCACAGAGAGGATGAATCTCTATAGTGTGCTCCCAGAATCTGATGTCATCCTGCCACCACACAATTTCAGCCTCTGTCCTCTTCCATAGAAAACCGATATAAAACAGAAGCAGCACAACTATAGACCATCTGTATTTTGAAAGTTGGCAACAGGCTGGAAGATGAAATTTTTTCAGATATCTTTGCCTGCTGAAATAGGTGGTGATAGCGTTCAACGCTCCCCAGATAAAAACAGATAATCCTGTAATTGGTAAATAAAGATAGTGAAGTGCAAATCTTTCAACATGGGGTATTATGTTGATCATGGGTAATATGGTAATCGCAAACCACAACCATCCGGCTGCCCATCTTTTTTTGACGTTATTGATGGAAAACCATGTCAGTAGAATTGCCGTGGTTAATGAAAATAATCCTTTAATATCTAAGGGATTTTCAATGAATGTGAGCGAGTAGTCAGAGTAGTCAGCCGGAAGCTCTGATGGATAGAGCAATATCAGAATATATTTGAACAAAAACAGTGCACAGTTCTGTAGATGGGTTATCATTGAGCCACCCATGAAATCCAAACTAATCACAGGAAATGCCATGGAGACAAGATAGTAAATCAAACCTGCAAAAATAAGGATAAATCCTGCTGTCAGAATAATTTTATTACTCAGAAATTTCAATTTAGCCGTAATTTGAGCAAGGAGACTGATATCCTTTTTAAAGTGGCTCATGGAGAATTTTACTGAAACAGGATTTTTATTTATGTGACAGTAGAGCATAATGGCAAAAAGGGGAAGGGTAGCTCCTGCCTCTTTGGAAGCAGTTGAAAAAAGTGTAAACAGTAAGAGAGTAAAAATTGCTGTTATCTTTTTCTTAGGCATCAGTAACAAAAAGATGATTGTTCCTATAATATAGAAAAATGAAAAAAGAATATCCCGTCGTCCTGAAATATATGTAACTGATTCTAACTGTACTGGATGAATGGCAAATATAAGAACAATAAGAGCTATGATTATTTTATCGAATATGTTTTCTGGTTTTACAAGTATATAAATAAGAGTATTAATCAAGATAATGTTAACAAGATGATATATCAAATTGGAAAGATGGAATGTAAATGGTCGAATATCACCTATCCTAATATCAATCAAATATGAGAG
>CAXNND010000277.1:0-3814 GCA_964203105.1 Desulfamplus sp. | reverse complement strand
CTTGTATAGATTTCCAGAAAAATATTTTTATCCAGCCCTGAGCTGAAGCTCTGGGCTAATGTTTACCCAAGCCCTCTTAAGAGGGCTTCCCTTATGAGTTAGCCGAGGGCTTTAGCCCCACGGCGACAGAGTTCCAAAAAATATTTTTTACCAATTTGATTATCTGGAAAACTATAGATTGAGATTGTCTATTTTTCATATATTTTCCTAAGAGTTTGTCAAAAAAATGTTATTTTTATCAAATATATATAGACAAGGTGAGTTATGTATAAAAAAATAAGAATTATCGGCATTCCAATGGATTTTGGTCAGCTTCACAGGGGAGTTGATATGGGTCCTGCTGCATTAAGATACACCGGTCTTGCGTCTGAACTGAGAAGACTTGGCTACACAGTTGAAGACAGAGGCGATATCCTGGTTCCTGTGCGGGACAGAGGCGACGATATCAAAGACAAACCAGAGCCAGCAGCTCAGGCTCAAACAGGACAAAGGGGTAGTGTTAACAGGGTTTACAGCAACTATCTGCAAGCTATAACAAACGTCTGCAAAGAGGTCTATGGTGCGGCTAAGGAGGCTGTCGCAGAGGGTGACTTTCCACTGTTTCTCGGAGGGGATCACTCAATTTCAATCGGGACAATCGGCGGAGTCTCAGATGATAACCAGACTGGCGTTATCTGGATCGATGCTCATGGAGATTTCAATACCTGTGAGACCTCTCCAAGCGGCAATGTTCATGGAATGCCACTTGCAGCACTGACAGGAGAGGGCGATCCAGCTCTTGTCAATATAGGTCGAATAGGAGCAAAAGTTGATCCTGAGAATGTTGTCCTGATTGGTATCAGATCCCTGGATATTGAGGAGCGGGTGAGGCTCAAAAAGAGCGGAATAACTGTATATACCATGCGAGACATTGATGAGCAGGGGATAAGCACCATCATCAGCAAGGCACTTATGAAGTTGATCCGTATAAAGAGGGTTCATGTAAGCCTTGACATGGATGCGATAGATCCTGTCGAGGCACCCGGAGTTGGAACACCTGTGCCTGGTGGATTGACCTATCGTGAGGCACATCTCTGTATGGAGATCGTTGCAGATTCCGGCAAGCTCTCATCCATGGATATTGTGGAGATAAACCCGATTTTGGATCAGGCAAACAAGAGTGCCAAACTTGCTGTAAATCTGGCAATTTCAGCGTTGGGAAAGAGTATTTATTGATTTATACAATAAAAGGTCGTTGCAGCATCTTCTCATAAACACCTATATACTTTTCTGCACATGCTGTGTGGTTAAACTGGAGCACACCCTCTGTCATAATCCGTTTTGTCTGCTCCTCTTTTATAACTGGATCAAGCCTGTAAAACTGCATTGCCTGATCAACTGCCCATCTTAACCCCCTTGAATCGTGGGCATTAAAGACAAAGCCGTTACCCTGATTCCGGCAGTGCTCAAGATGGGTAACTGTATCGTGCAGACCTCCGGTATCAAACACAATCGGCAATGTTCCATATATACAGCCGGTCATCTGTGGCAGACCGCAAGGTTCAAAACCTGACGGCATGAAGAGAAAATCAGATGCAGCAAATGCCTGGTGAGAGAGCACCTCATTAAAGTCATTGACCGAAACCCGATGCCTTATGTTGTGAAAATTGCATATATCCTTGAAATGTTTCTGATAGTCACCGCTTGCAACTAAAACCACCTGAAGTCCGCTCTCCCAGTATTCAGAGACAATATCAAACAAAATCTCTGCCAACAGTTGACACCCCTTCTGAACAGGATCAAGGCGTGATGGCCAGAAGAAGAGAGGGGCATTTTCGTCATTTTCAAGGTTGAGAATATCCTGAAGATACCGCTTGTTTTCAAGTTTTTTCTGCCTGTGGTTTCTTGGTCCATAATTATACCTGATCATCTCGTCAATGGCTGGATTGAATTCAGGGTCAGGGGCATTGAGAACACCGTCAGCACATCCTGCATACCACTTGTTGGCAAGTTCCTGCCTCAGACAGGGTTCAACAAACGGGTGGCGATGTTCAATTATCTCCTTTAGAAATGTGGGGCTGACCGTATTTACATAGTGGGCAGCAAAGACCCCTGATGTGAGAAAATCGACCGGATTATGGTCACGACTCTCCTCATAGTTATGAGGTTGCTTTCTAAAGTAGAGGTGATTCCAGAATGCAGCAGCATCAATGCCCCTATCCTCTATTTCTGCCATTGTTGCTGTTACTGTATGGATATTGTGGATGGTAAAGAGGCAGGGAATACCAAGCTGACGTGCCATGGCAGGTATAAGACCTGTCATCCAGTCGTTGCAGTGGATAATATCAGGGTTGACACGGGGAATGATGTTATTCATGACCTCCCGCTGAAATGCAAGCGACACCTTTAGGTTTGTCTCAAAATAGCTTGAATAGACATGGGTAAGGTAGTAGAAGACCCGATCTTCGGCAAGGTGGATTCTCTCTGCCTCAATACGCTCCTTGATCCTTTTAAGCTCCTTGTTAAAGAGTTTTGGAAGATATCCGTCAAACAGGGATCGATAGTCTGGCAAGGCAACATGAACATCCCCTCCAAGGTCAAACAGGGAGCTGATAAGTGCGGCAGAGACATCTGCAAGTCCCCCTGCCTTTGCACAGAAGTTTGACATGTTCCCCATACCTTCAGGAAGATAGGTTACCTCTGGAGTTACAATGAGAACCCTTGGTTTGGATTTTGTATTTTGCATAAATATCCTTCTGGTTTGTGGATCTAAAAGTTATTTAAGGGGTCAACGTATAGTCCCTGATTTGTGAGTAACAGACAACGCCCATCAAGTAGCCATCTTGTCAAGTTTAAGCCACACCCTGACAAGCTCGCTTGAACCCCACGCCTGGGCATCGCAACCTCTTGGAGTGTGGGGAGCATCTCCATCCAAAATTTCAGGAGTGTATCCGGCACACCCTTTTCTGAGCAGATCAATAGAGCTGCCAAGCCATGAGCGTGCTGTTGCCACTCCAGTATCCAACCTTTTCTGACATGCTTTGTTTTTTCTTGTTACACCCTCTATTTCTGCACTATTTTCTCCACAACCAAAAACCTCTGCCCATGCCTCGCAGAAAACCGGAAACTGCCATGTCCATGCTGTGCCGTTGTGATAAGAGGGTTTTCTCTCCCTATCTTCATCCCCCTCATATTTACCGCAATATTTGTGATAAATGTGGAGAGACACCTTGATATCCCTGTCTGCAAGGCTTCTTATGGCTCCTGGAACAAGCAGCTCCATGCAGGATTCGAGGGTATTTATGGAGATTTTCTCATCCTTTAGCAATCCAGATGTTATCAAAAAGAGCTGATTGGGTCTTAAGGCATCATCAGGCAGGGCTTGCAGGGCACTTTTTTTGGTATCGCAATGCAGGCAATCAGAGAAAAAACCATCCTTATCACATCCACCGTTTCCTCGATAGAACAGCCTTATCACATTTTGTCTGACATCAAGAGCCATCTTTTTCCAGAGGCTTTCCTGTAAGGGTTCAACAGTCTCTGACTCCTTTTCTGGTGCTGGTTTATTCAACACAGAGCCATGGTTGTCAATCCTGTCAAGAAAGACAAGTGCATAATACCAGAGTGCCTGAATCTCCACAGGATAGCCCTGCCTTGGTGAACAGGCAGGAAAGTTGGTATCCATCCATGTAAAGTGGGAGGGGCTGTAAAAGAGGCTGGTTTCAGGGTCTATTCCCATTCCTGTATCTGTCCCCTTGATAAACGAGTGAGCCATTGAGATGAGCACATCCCTGAATGTTCTCTCATCTTGAGTGGTTGGCTGTTGCGTGCACTC
>CAXNND010000276.1:0-3821 GCA_964203105.1 Desulfamplus sp. | reverse complement strand
TGGCATGTCAAGTGTTGCAAGCGAATCCAAAAAGCAGGCTGCAAGACGCCCAAGACCACCATTGCCCAGTGCGGGGTCAGGCTCAAACTCAACAAGATCATCAAAGTTGAGACCAATTGAAAATTCATCGCACATAGAGTTGACAATATCACGACATTTATCATAAATCCCAAGGTTGATAAGGTTATTTGCCAAAAGAGGGCCTGTCAGAAACTCCATTGAGATATAGTGCATCCTTTTTACATCATTATCCCTATATCTCTTTTCGGTCGTAATTTTCAGATCAATTATATACTGCCGCACAACAAAGCAGAGAGCGTTAAAAAGATCAACTCTACCAGCCTCTTCAATGGGTCTGCCAAAAGCATACTTGACAACCGCACATAAAGAATCTTTGAATTTTGCAAGATCAATTTCACTTGTATTGTTAACAGTCGTGGTGTTTAGCATATTTTCAGTCATAACGCTCTCAGGTACAATATTATTTGGCACAGTATTATTGGGCATTTAAATCATATCCTTGTTCATATTCATAATTTCATCGATCATCTGCTGACCAAAACGTGAGATAAAGTGCTCAACACCATATCTCCAGCCAGTCATACGGTTATTATCACTTCGCTTGAGACGTGCATTTTCAAGAATTGAGTTGGCAGGCCGTCTTGCAGGAGTTGGATATTCGGCTGTTGTGCACGGGACAATATTTGCAGGAACCTCAATCTGCTTTAGAAAATAGAGTGCAAGCTCATACCATGAGCAGTAGCCTTCGGCTGTCGCATGGTAAACTCCCTGACCCTTTATCTGCACAAGCCTCTCAATCTGAAGTGCAAGACGAAGTGACCATGTTGGAGAGCCAAACTGATCATTGACCACCTTTATCTGTCTCTCTGGTGTCAAAAGTGCAATTTTAAGCATTGTTTTAAGAAAATTATTTCCATTTATGCCATATAGCCAAGCTGTTCTGACAATAATGTGGTTAGCAGTTATTGCTGCAACTCGACGCTCCCCCTCAAGTTTGGTCTTTCCATAAACAGAGATGGGATTGACCTCATCTCTCTCTGTATAGGATAGAGGTGGCTCTTTGGTTCCATCAAAAACATAATCAGTGGAAATATGAACCATTGTGGCATTAGCGGTCTTGCACGCCTCGGCAATGAACCCGGGACCATCCACATTTATAGATTTTGCTATCTCCTGTTCTGCCTCACACTTGTCAACCTGGGTATAGGCTGCACAGTTTATAACCACATCGGGCATGAAGTTTGAGATAACATACTCAACTCTGCCTCTGTCTGTAATGTCAAGATCAGGTAAATCATGTGCTATAACCTCATTCTCTTTACCAAAAACCCGCTGGCAATCCCAGCCAAGCTGACCATTACCTCCGCATATCAATACTTTCATAAAAAATCTCCAAATCACTGCTTCTGAATCTATTTGATTACTTGCCAAATATTATTTTAGTGTTAGTCGCCAAATCGTCCATTGAGCCTGAATTTGATTATATTATGGTGTTTTAGTCTATCATACAAGGTTTTTTAGGCTCTTTAGCTTTTATCTTCATGCAATGTGTTGTATAGAAAACAGATAAAGACAAACAGTGAACCATCAGGCAGAAACGAATATTCACCATAAATCATAAAGATTACAAGGAGAAAATCCATGCCGCCAACAAAATCACTATACTGGGCTGACAGCTATATTAACAAGGTTTCCAGTGCAAATGATGCAATAAAAAAGGTCAAACCTGGACAGAGAGTTTTTATAAGCTCTTCATGCGGAGAACCTCAACATTTAGTCAAGGCTCTTGCAGAAAATTCCAGCAGATTCACTGACCTTGAAATTGTTAGACTTCTCTGTCTTGAGCATACTCCGATTACCCTTATTGCAAACCGTACACATTCCCAGCAGTTGAACATAAGATCATTTTATCTTGGCTCTGCAAAAAACAAGGCTCTGAGCAGAAATGCCCGTTTTATTACACCTATAAATCTATCACAGGTACCCAAACTTTTCAAAAGCCGGATGCTTCCGATTAATGTTGCACTGATTCAGGTATCCCCTCCTGATGACTTTGGCTGGATGAGCCTTGGGGTATCTGTGGATATAACAAAAGCAGCAGCAGAGGCGGCTGATCTTGTCATAGCACAGGTTAACCCCTGTATGCCAAGAGTGCTTGGGAGAAGTTTTATCCATGTGAACAGTGTTGATTATATTGTTGAACACGAAGAGCCTCTTCTTGTGAAAAAGGAGATGCCCGATATTGATACAGCCAACGTAATTGCAAAGCATATTTCACGCCTGATCAACGATGGTGCAACACTCCAGACATCTCTTGGAGCAACTATAAGTGCAACCCTGCTCTGTCTTTCTGAAAAAAATGATCTTGGAATCCATACACAATACCTTTCAGATGGAATCATGCGGCTTGTATCTATGGGAGTTGTCACAAATCTGAGAAAAGGCTTTAACGAAGGAAAACTTGTTGCAAGCGGTGCTATAGGCTCTTCAGTACTATATGAATTTCTGGATGACAACCCTGCAATTGAGTTTCACCCGTCCGAATATGTGAATGACCCAAGAATCATATCAAGGCACAATGACATGATCTCCATGAATACAGCAATGGAGATCGATCTCACAGGACAGGTTGCTGCAGATGCACTTCCCCAGAACAACTTTTCTGGAGTGAATGGAATGCTTGATTTCATAAGGGGGGCTGCAATGTCTCAGGGAGGCAAATCAATTCTTATGCTCACATCTACACGGGAGAACGGAACAGTGAGCAGAATAGTCCCGTTTCTTGAAAATACAGCTATTGTTGTTCCAAGGGGAGATGTCCAGTTTGTGGTTACAGAGTACGGTGCTGTCAATCTGTTTGGCAAGAGTATTCAGGAAAGGGCTTTGGCACTTATAAGCATTGCTCACCCTGATTTCAGAGATGAGCTATTTGATCGGGCAAAAGAACTTGATTTTATTGATATTGGCAGAAAGTTCAAAGAGTCGATAAGGGGTGTATATCCTCTCAGGCTTGAGGAGATAATAAGCATAAAAGGGAATCCCGTGACGCTTCGGCCAGCAAGACCGGCAGACGAGAGATCTATACAGGAGCATTACTACAACATGGATCGTAATGATATTATTTCTCGTTTTTTCCACGAAAAAACAAGTTTTGTCCATGATCAGATTGATGCGACATTTGAGATCGATTATGTGAATGATCTTACCATTGTTGCAGCAATCGGGGAGATGGGATTTGAAAAAATAGTTGCTGTTGGAGAATATCTTCTCAATCCTGTGCTGAATATGGCTGAAGTTGCATATTCAGTTGCAAAGGAGTGGCAGGGGACAGGAATTGCAAGAGCACTTCAGAACAAACTTGCAGAGGCTGCACAGAGCAATGGTATAAAAGGGCTTATTGCCTATACTTCACCATCAAACAAGGGGATGATTCAACTTTTTCGCAAGCTGCCATATAAAGTTAGCAAGACTTATGAGGATGATATGTTGATAATGAGCTGTCTATTTTCCGAACCTGTTGAAAAGTAAAGGCGGTTATTGTTTTTATTAAAATTTATGAACAAAAAGAACAACAAAAATAAAAATGGGGGGTAGAATGATACTATTCTCCCCCCTCCCACACTTAACTTATTGATTTTGAAGGATCATATCTGGATATACTAAACATCTGACTCCGGTTTATGCCGACCGAACTTCTATTAATGAAGCCTTGAGCCAGCGGCTATCCCAATATGATACTAATTAATAAATCAGGTAGATTGCTTATCTGGATTGTAGCATATTCTGCAACATTTCAGACA
>CAXNND010000275.1:0-3858 GCA_964203105.1 Desulfamplus sp. | reverse complement strand
AATTTCGTCTTTACATTAAAAAGGTGCTGGAAGAGAGTTTCAGATATATTACAGAACCTGTTGAGGGGCGACCATGGAACGATCCCTCAATTCCGGTAATTACAGAAATAAGGGTGACGGTTCCGGATCTTTTTATTGAAAATTTGCGAGCTGGCTACAGGGAAAATATCTATTCAGTCTGCATGGAATTTTTAACCCACAGAAAGTGGAAGCAGCTTTTCCCGCCAAACTTGAGAAGCCTTAAAAAAACATTTGTCAATATTTCAGCAGATGAGAGCGGTGCCTGTGAGCTTTATTTTCTCAATCTTATCAAACTTATGCCTTTTTGGGATTTGTCATCTGAAAAAGACAGAATACCAGATCTGAAAGAGGTAGCTCTGCTCTTCTCTCAGAAGCGGAGGCGAATGATTACTGGATTGAATAGTAGTGGATTTCAGCAACCTGCAGGATTTGCAAACTCTGGAGGATTCCAGAAATTGTCAGGAGATGAGAATAGAAAAGAGCTTAATTTTGTGGTCTGTCATGTTGACATAGGTGGATTAACCACAGATGCAAGCATTCTTCTGATGAGATCTTTTAACGATCCTGACCTTGGTATAACCACAACCCTGAAGAGAAAAGAGTCATTTTCAGAGAAAAAAGCTGGAGAGTATTTTGCAGATACCTTCAAGGAAAATCGTCAGGAAGATGACGAGGAGAGGTGGTGGTCAAGTGATAGATTTATTGAAAAGGAGTTTGCAAAATTTCTTGAACTGCTGTTTGGCAAACAGTATGCCCTGTTGAGTGAATGGCGAAAGGAAAAATGTCTTGATGGGATTTATTTTCTTGTCTCTGGCAGACCCACAAGAGCACCTAAAATCCGTGATATAATGTCAAGATATATACTAAAGCAGTTCAACAAGGAGAGCCTGCTTCTGCTTCCTGAACACTGCCTCTTCATGGCAGACTACTACCATGTCGGGAAAAATGAGGAGGGCGAAAGATACGCCAAAAAGATCGAAAACTTTGAGAAATTGATCACAATTCTTGGCAATGTCTATACTCTTTATGATGGGTATGAGATAGATTTTGATGAGCATAAATACTATATCTCGCTTGACATTGATACCAGAGGAGTTCAACGGATGGAGATACTTCCTGGCAGACAGTACAATATGGAGGATTTTGAGAATTACCAGAAGGCTGCCCAAAGAAATAATGTACTGCACCTTGCCTTTACCCGTATAGCTTCGGGCGAGAACGGCACAAGATTTTTGACAGTCAAGAAGATTGCCCGCCAGACCGCCTACCCGAACATAAAGATTGCTGACAAGAGTGAATTTGATGATCAGGCATGGATAACCCCATCACTTATCATCACCAACCTGAACGAAAATGATCAGGCTTTTGATCTTGCATGGGCATCTCATGTGTAAAATGGAATTTATAGCAGACCTCCATCTTCACTCCCACTTTTCAAGAGCTACTGCAAAAAATCTTGATCTTGAACATACCTTTCAGGCGGCAATGGTTAAGGGAATAACTGTTGTAGGGACGGGCGATTTTACTCATCCTGGCTGGTTCAAGGAGCTTGAGGATAAACTTGAACCAGCAGAAGATGGGCTGTTTAACCTTAAGGATCGAATAGTAAAGGATATAGATAATATATGTAAGTTGCCAGTTTATATTGGAAATAATAGCGATACTACTAATAATAACGGGCATGAACCTGATAACAGCAGAGTCAGATTTATCCTTCAGTGCGAAATCAGCTCTATCTACAAAAAAGATGGAAGAGTCAGGAAAAATCACAATCTTGTCTATTTTCCTGATATGGCAAGTGTAAAAGCGTTTAACGAGAAACTCGATAAAATCGGCAATATTACATCTGATGGTCGCCCGATTTTAGGTCTTGATTGCGAAAAACTTTTAGAGATCATGCTTGAGACCTCTGACGATGCCTTTATGATTCCTGCCCATATCTGGACACCATGGTTCTCCATGTTTGGATCAAAATCTGGTTTTGATTCCGTTGAGGAGTGCTTTGGTTCGCTTGCTCACCATATTTTTGCCGTAGAGACTGGTCTTTCGTCAGATTTACCGATGAACTGGAGAGTCGAGAATTTGGACAGAATGAGCTTTATCTCCTGTTCTGATGCACATTCACCCATGTTTATGGGAAGAAATGCCTCCTGTTTTAACACTGTTTTATCGTATAAAAATATTAGGGATGCCCTTAAGCCGCACCTGAATAACAGCTACTTGGGCACAATTGACATGTATCCTGAGGAGGGGAAATATCACTACGATGGTCACAGGAAATGCAATGTCTGTTTTAACCCCTATGAAACCCTGCACCATAACGGTATCTGCCCTGAATGTGGGAAACCTCTCACACTTGGGGTACTTTACAGGGTTAAAGAGCTTGCATCAAGACCAGAGGGCTACACTCCTGACAACAGGCATGGTTATCAGAGCATCATTCCCCTTTCAGAGATTCTCTCTGAAATATGTGAAACAGGCACCAAAACCAAAAAAGTCGATGCCTATTACAACAAAGCCGTGTCCACCCTTGGACCAGAGCTTGATATTTTGCTTAAACGAGATATTGATGAGATTGATCGAGCCGGTATTCCGCTTTTATCTGAAGCAATCAGAAGAATGCGAAACAGGGAGATTCATTTAACTCCTGGTTATGATGGCGAATTTGGTCGCGTAACCCTCTTTACGCCTCAAGAGAGGGAGATACTAAAGGGCAATGTCAGCATGTTTATGATGCAGTCAATTAAAATCCAGTCGCAGGGGAGTAAAAAAGAGCCAGAAAAGAGATCAAAAGAGATAATATCTGCATCTGCTGAAAAAAAATCACCTCTGGAAACATTCTCTCATATCAAGAGCAGCGATAAAAAAGAGCCTGCTCGAACAAATGAACTTAATCCAGAACAGCAGAGGGCGATCATCTCCAGGAATAGACCACTTCTCATGGAGGCTGGTCCAGGCACAGGAAAAACCCACACCCTTACAGCAAAAATTTCATCACTTATCACCAATGACTTTGTAAAACCTGAATCCATACTTGCTCTGACATTTACCAACAAAGCTGCTGAGGAGATGCGTCAGAGAATAGAAAATCTGACTTCTAAAAATGTTTTGAGTGAAGATACCCTAATTAAAAACAAGGCAGATAAAAATGAGACGCTGGAAAATAGAATTGACAGGAATTTGACTGAAAAAAGGCAAGGTGTTTTTATCTCAACATTTCACGGCTTCTGCCTGATGGTGCTCAAAGACTACACAGATTTTATGTTTGCAATTGCAGACGAGACTTTGCGTAAGGCTTTTATCGAAAAAGCTGTTGAACTTGCATTTAACGATAAATCTAAAAATGTTCTTTCAGACAAAAAGATATCTTTTACTACAGTAGAGCTTCAAATTGGATTATTAAAACAGGCTGATAGTTCTACAAACGATAATTTTTTTGAAAACCAGGCGGTTATTTTTAAAATTTTGGAACGATATCAGGAACTTTTATCCTCTTATCAACTTGTAGATTTTGAAGATTTGATGATGATGGTTCTGAATCTTATGCAGAACAATAGTGAAAATAGAGGGGTACTCTCCAGGTTAAAAGATAGATTTACGCACATATTTGTCGATGAATATCAAGATATAAACTGGAGTCAGTATCAGTTGATCAGGCTCATGGCAGGTGACGGGAAAAATCTTTGTGTGATAGGAGATCCTGACCAGTCAATTTATGGATTTAGAGGCTCAGATAATAGATATTTCAAGCGATTCGAGGATGACTATCCTGACACTGAAAAGATAGTCCTTAAACAAAACTACAGATCAACAGAGGCTATTCTTGAAGCGTCATTT
>CAXNND010000274.1:0-3868 GCA_964203105.1 Desulfamplus sp. | reverse complement strand
AATAATTAAATCCGTTATTTAAATAATAAAAATGGGAAAGAACAAAATTAAATTTGATCTTTCCCATTTTTATTTATCAAAAAATACTATCAAGTCAATTTATTCCAATATTTTAACAAATAATGTATAAAAAATAAAAATATTTCTTGACAGTTTATATGTTTTTCATTGATAACTAACAAAGTAGAAATAAGAAATATTGAATTGGTTTAGTCAAAAAACAGCATATGAATGGATGGTAAATTGATATGGCCGAAATGCAACAACTTCAAACATCATTGAAGCCTGACCAGATTATTGACATTATTTTAAGGCAGCGGTGGTTCATTATTATTCCTCTCTGTCTTTCATTGACCGCAGGATTATATCTGACATTTACCCTTCCAAGGACATACTCCGCATCCACCACCATTCTTGTTCAGTCCCAGAAGGTACCTGGCAATTATGTTCAATCAATTGTTTCAATGGATTTAAGCGAGAGAATCAGCACCATCTCCCAGCAGATTATGAGCCAGACCAATCTGGAAAAGATTATTGATCAGTTCGGGTTATATGAAGATAAAGATTCTCAAAACATGTACCTTGAAGACAAGATCAAGAATCTGAGAAAGCGGATAGACGTAAAGCTCAACCAATCCAGAGGCGGTGCAGATGCATTTACCATCGCCTTTACAGGGGATGAACCGGATCTGGTCATGCGCATTGCCAACACCCTTTCCAGCTTTTTCATGGATGAAAATCTGAAAATGAGAGAAGCTCAGGCCGTCGGAACCAGTGAGTTCCTTGATGCCGAACTCGAGAAAACCCGCAAGAGCCTGGAAGACAGAGAAAAAGCCCTTTCCGATTACAGATCCAAGTTTATGGGGGGATTGCCAGATGAACTGGAGTCAAATCTGAGAACCCTGGATCGTCTTCAGCAGCAGTTGACAGATAAGCAAAGCATGCTCAAGGAGGCCAGGCTTACCATAAGTAACCTTGAAGTCCAGATGAACCAGTCCAGAAAAATGGCTGCCCAGAATCTTGAGGAACAGTCCCGATCTTCCGATGTTATAGACCCCACTATACCAGAAACAGCGGATGAAAAAAAACTTAAAGAAGCTGAAAAGCAGCTTGATGATCTGCTCTTGAAATATACAGAGAGCCATCCCGATGTCCTGAAGATGAAAGCTTATGTCAAAAAAATAAGAACCTCTGTCGGTAATCAATCCTCTTCTCCAAGTTCAAGAAACGATCAGATGGTTGGAAAAATTTCACATAGGTATAACAAAGGAACACAGAATGTTGACTTTGGATTTATGCAGCAGGAGATGCAGCTCAACCAATTACGCAATGAGATCGAGAAGATCGAGTCTGATATTGTGAAGATTAATGAAAATATGGTCACTTATCAGAAGCGGGTTGAAGAGACCCCCAAACGTGAGCAGGAGCTGCTTTCTCTAAAACGTGATTACTCAAATATTCAGGATGTTTACAGCTCCTTGCTAAACCGGAAGCTTGAAGCAGAGCTTTCGGTAAACATGGAAAAAAAGCAGAAGGGAGAGCAGTTCAGGATACTCGATCATGCCCGTTTACCAGAAAAGCCCATTTCTCCTGATGTTAGAAAACTTTTGATCTTCTCTCTTGCCGCAGGTCTTGGATGTGGTGGAGGGATAATTTTCCTTCTTGAACTACTGGATGGTTCTGTCAGGAGAAATGATGATATTGAGAAAAAAATAGGCTTGCCCATTCTTGCGGCGATTCCACCGCTTAAAAAGCCTGGAGATCGGGTTAGAAATAGATTAAATCTGATTATTTTTGCTCTATTTGTCCTCTATGCTTTAGGACTTTCCGCTGTTTTTGCAGTAGTTAATATGAAGGGGATCGTCAAAGTTATTGAATTTTTGAAATCGTTTGTCTGATTTTCTAAGGGAGTATTGTTTTGGGAAAAATTTATAAGGCACTTCAAAAATCACAAGCGGAAACAGGTGATACTAAAAATCAGGAGATTGATTCTGATATAGATAAATGGACAACTGTTGAACATGAAAAAGATATAAACGAATCGCCAACTGCTGTTCATGAGAAATACATGAGTGAATCCCCACCTGTTGAGCATGACAAAGGAGATATTTTATCATCATCGTCTCAACCTCATGATACCGATTCCGACAACCTGCCACTAACTTCAAAATGCAATCTTGACAGTTCTATCGTCACTCACTATAAACCTCACTCGTTTGAATCGGAGCAGTTCAGGCTCTTGAAGACCACAATTCTGTTTCCTGACAAGGGTGAGCCTCCACGTACCATCATGGTGACAAGTACTGCACCTGGGGAGGGGAAATCCTTTGTTGCAGCAAACCTTGCCGTAACTCTTGCCAACAGTATTGATGAATACGTTCTGTTAATTGACTGTGCTTTAAGACACCCCTCCATTCATAAATTATTTGGTTTTCCAGACAATACACCGGGACTTAGTGAATATCTTACCCATAAGCTTCCTCTATCCGGAGTTTTATTAAGAAATGTTATTGATAAACTAACAATTCTTCCCTGTGGCAGCCCATCAGATAACCCATCAGAGCTTCTCTCTTCCGAGCAGATGCGGAGGTTGATTACTGAAGTGAAAACGCGATATGATGATCGTTATATTATTATTGACTCTCCTCCACCCTATATTACGGCTGAAGCAAACGCATTGGCAAGGCAGGTGGATGCTATTATCATTGTTGTGAAAACCGGAAAAACACGTCGGGAGAATCTCCGGGATCTGGTCGATACCTATGGAAAAGATAAAATTCTCGGAATTGTAAAAAATTTTGATCAGCCCATCCTTTTTTCAAAAACAAAGTACAATTACAGATATAACACCTGATGAGCTGTCTAAAATTAACGCTTGTTTTTAAAATTCAACAAGTCAAATACTTCACCATAATGGCTTTAAAAATATAACAATGCTAAATATTCTTAAACAGTATTATCCGATCCGGAATATCATATTTTTTATGGTTGAAGGGGCAGTTATCTTTTTTTCCGTACTGCTTGCACTGATAATTTTGACATACTCAGACTCTTTCCTGTTTGATTTTTTTCTTGTTTTACGCATCTTGATTATTACATTGGTTTGTCAGATATCGCTGTATTATAACGATCTCTATGACTTTCAAATTGTATCCAGTATATATGAAATCGTTATCAGATTGATGCAGTCCATAGGTGTGACATCCATTGCCCTTGCTGTTATCTATTTCTATTTTCCAATGGTCATAATTGATCGGATAATTTTTTTTTTAAGCATCTTTTTTCTTCTTCTTTTTGTAGTTACATGGCGTTTGATTTACATCTCTATTCTCAATAAGGGTATGTTCAATGAAAATATTGTCATTATCGGTTCAAACCGTCTTGCAGCGGACATTCTAAACGAGATTAATACACATCTTGACTGTGGATATACTGTAGTGGCAATAATTCCAGACTCAATTGATGAATCGATCGAGTATAAGGGTGCTAATAAGGCACCTTTGAATATCAATAAAACAGAGTTCTGTGATGCGGTGATCAATATGGGGGTGAAGAAGGTGGTTGTTGCCCTTAATGACAAACGAACCTTTTTCCCCACAGAGGAGCTGTTGAAGTGCAGGGTAGCCGGACTTAATGTAATTGAAGGAACTACATTCTATGAGACGTTGACAGGCAAGCTACCAGTGACATTTATAAATCCATCATGGTTGATATTTTCAGACGGATTCAAGAAATCGAGCGTCAAGGCATTGGTAAAGCGTCTGATGGATATCGTATCCTCCTTTACTCTCATGATTTTACTCTCTCCATTGCTCCTCCTTACCGCGATTTTGATTAAACTTGACTCCAGAGGAAAAGTACTCTTTCT
>CAXNND010000273.1:0-3873 GCA_964203105.1 Desulfamplus sp. | reverse complement strand
AAATGCTGCTGGTTTTTGAACATCAATTAAGGTGATAGTTTCAGCACCCATGCGGTGGGCTTCTGTTGCAACATCACAGCCAACATTTCCAGCACCAATTATCACAACTTTTTTAAGGGGTTTTATGTGGTTATCAACAGCTTGATTTTCACCTGCTTTTGTTTGATTGTCATTTAACCTTATTGATTTTATAAAAGCATCAATTTGATTTTGCTGATTTCCATTTGCTTTTGCCTTTGCCAAGAAATCATTAGCAGAAATGGCAAACTCAATACCCTGAACTGGAAGCATCCGAGGTTTTCTTGCACCAGCAGCAACAACTACATAATCAAACTCTTTTTTAATCTTTTGAAAGTTTTTTGGTGTAATTTTCTGCTCAAGACGAATATCAGGAATAAGTTTTTTTACCCGCCCAAGCTCTTTTTGCAAAGTTTCTTGAGGTATTCTTGAATTTGGAATTACAGAAGATATTTTACCACCTATCTCTTTTGCCTCATCAAACAGAACAGCATTATGCCCTTTTAAAGTAAGATGCCAGGCAGCAGATATACCGCCAGGTCCCGCACCAATTACAGCGACTCTTTTACCGCTTTTTTCAGCAACTGATGGAAGAGCATCAGAAGGCAGTTGGCTATTTTCTCCAGCACGACCAAGAAGTCTGACATTGACAGGCTGTATATATTGAAGATTTTTTGTGCATGAAGCCATACATGGGCTTGGACAGAGATAGCCGCATACAGTTGCTGGAAACGGGGTATATTTAAGACCCATTGCCGTTGCCTCATCAGCAAGCCCCTGCCTGACAAGATGCCACCTCTCCTGAACAGGAATACCGGTCGGGCAGTTTGCCTGACATGGTGCCTTGTACTTTGCATGTTCCCACACAGGCACCATCCGTCGCCATTCACCTTTGGTAATCAGGGGAAGTGCACCACGTTCAATCTCCTGAAGGTCGCCAATAAGTCCACCCTTGCCAAGCTCTCTATCCCAGATATCCTGACGGAAAGATTGCATTGAGAGACGACCTTTAACAATAACCTTTTCCTGTGGCGTCTTTGATCTTATGAGTGTCCACTCTGAACGGTTGGATAGCCTGTCAAAGAGCTGCTGTTTGTCGATTTTCTGGAGAAAGATGCGAAGATTTGTGCAGAGCCACTCCCAGTCAGGATCTGTTATCTGGATAACTCGTGCATCGTTCTGGCTGAAACCTGCTGCCTCTCCCCGACAAAAGACCTTGCCACCCACCATTCCAACCAATGGGCGATAACCCAAGACACTCTCTTCAAAGGCAGAGTTAGCACTCTCTTTAAGCTCTCCGTCTCTGAATTGCTCTCTGTTTATGTATTGTGGCTTTGTGTTTCTGGATGGCTGAATATCTCTGTTGGCATTATAACCGCACACAACAGCAATTCCACCAGCCATGAACTCTCCAAAATAGTCCCCGGCACAACCTAATACCCACAACTCAGGAGGTTCAAAGCGGGGATTTCTCTTGGTCATGGTCATGCCTCTGGCACCTATGTTTCCGCCAATATAGACCTTGCCCTGAGCACCGCCATTCATGGCTCCATTTGATGCATTGCCATGAACAGTTATCTCGGCACCTGCATTGAGCCAGCCAATATCATCAGAAGCTGGACCCATTACCTCAATTTCAGTGTTTGGAAATCCAAGTGAACCTGTACGTTGACCCGAATGTCCCTGAATGCGTATTTTTATCTTGTCATTGCCACCTTTCCAGAGTCGTCCACCAATGCCGTGCTGACCATAGGCATTAACCTCAATGGCTCGGTGTCCCTGTTCGACCGCATTCTGAATCATCTCTTCAAGAACGCGGGAGGGTATTCTTTTTTCACCCTGTTTTCCTGGAATATTGACATAAAATGTATTTGTATTCATCAAGCGATTCTCCTAAACCACATATTTGATATTGAGACGCTGTGCAATCTGATAATCATCAATGCCAAGTGCGTCAGACATACCAATAGGAAGAGATGTGGAGCGTCCTAAGGGGGCAACTATTTTTTTAAGTTCAATGTCAAATGAGACAAACAGATCAACAATACGCTGGGCAACATCTTCTGGATCAAGCCGTCTGTAGAGTCTTGGATCCTGTGAAGTGATCCCTTTTGGGCAGACACCTGTATTGCACATATTGCACCTGTCAGTCTCGGTTCCAATACACCCTGCTGCTGCCTGCATCACATATTTTCCAATCTGAATTCCGCTTGCACCAAGCATGATAAGTGCTGCGGCATTGGCTGCGAGGTTACCATTTTTTCCAATACCACCACCAGCAAATATTGGTAGCTCATTTTGTTTTCCAAGTCTAACCAAATTGAGATAGTTGTCTCTTATACAAGATGCAATTGGGTGTCCCATGTGATCCATGGAGACTGAATATGCAGCACCTGTTCCGCCATCCTCACCGTCAATTGCAAGACCAGACGCATAGTCGTTTCTTGTCAGGTTATTTAAAACAGCAAGAGATGTTGAAGATGCTGATATTTTTGGATAAACAGGCACTCTGAAGCCCCATGCCATTGACATTGAGATGATCATTTTGGCAACAGACTCTTCAATAGAATATTGGGTTTGATGAGTTGGTGGACTTGGCAGACTCACACCTTGCGGTACTCCTCTGATTGCTGCAATAAGTTTGTTGACCTTGTGCCACATTAAAAGTCCGCCATCGCCTGGTTTTGCACCCTGACCATACTTGATCTCAATGGCACAAGGATCCTCCTTCATGTGTGGAATTGCATGGATAATCTCGTCCCAACCAAAGTAGCCGCTTGCAATCTGGAGAATCACATATTTTAAAAATCTGCTTCTAAGTAACCTTGGAGGGCAGCCACCTTCACCGGTTGACATTCTGACAGGCATTCCAAGCTGTTCGTTGAGGTAGGCAACACCCATCTGAAGTCCCTCCCACATTGTTGGAGAGAGTGCACCAAATGACATGCCACCGATGATAAGCGGATAAATCTCCCGAACAGGAGGAATCCAGCCGTTGTTTCTCAGGCGTGCCATGTTCTCTTTTGGGGGAAGTATTCTTCCAAGCAGGGTTCTGAGTTCAAACTCGTGGCGTCCGGCATCAAGAGCCGGGTCTGTCAGCATTGATATTCTTATAAACTTTATTCTGTCAAGAAGAGAGTCTGTCGAGTTTCTTCTGCCGCCACGCTTTCTTGGTTCACCATCCTGATTTATGTGAAAGCGGTAACGGTCAGTTCCCGGATTTCTCTGTGGTTCAATCGCATCATTTGGACATACCATTGAACACATTGCACATCCGATGCAAGCCTCTTCAATCGTGGTCTTCTGTCTGATTCCGTAATAGGTCTCAAATGGAGAGAGAGGTTGTTCTGTCGGATCTGACAGATTATCAGAGTCAGACAAGCCAACAAGATTGTTTGAACCTGTTCGACCAGAAGAGTTAAGCAGATTTAATGGATTTATCGCTGCAATGTTTCTTTTTCTGAAAACAGCAAGGGTAATTGCCTGAACAGGACAGACAGCAGTGCACTGTCCACACAGGGTACACCTCTCTTTTTTCCAGTGTATCTGCCATGGCAGATCGCTTAAACTTAAAGAGGAAGGTTTAATTGTTCTGTTTGACGACATATCTTTACCTCCTTACGGTCTGGTCCTACAATGGCTGTATCAAGGTGCATGGGTTGAATATCTCTGCTTTTGTCTCTGTCAGGAATTACCGCATCCAGTCCGCATATTTCTGAAGAGAATGCAAACATCCCTGGTCTTCCACCCACTACTCCGGGTCTGAGTTTTTTTCTGTCCTGAGCCATGAACATTGTGTTGTCAGGAAGAGTGCCAATTACGCAATTGGGCCCATCAATAATCAACTGTCTGCAC
>CAXNND010000272.1:0-3879 GCA_964203105.1 Desulfamplus sp. | reverse complement strand
CCATAAGTTGCAATATGTTCGATAGCTTCTGTCATGGTATTAACAATTTTAATAGCAAGAATTAGATCAAGATATTCAGCATGCCAGTCTGCCTCTTGAGCTTCAACAACCTTGAGAGGTTGGGATATGTTTTTAAGCAAATCAAGAGTCATTTGGCAACCTCTAATTTCCACGCCAGCCGCTGCAAATTTTTCAGCCATTATTGGTAAAAATTTAGGGGCAATATCTTTATGGACAAGCAGAGTCTCCATTGCATTGCACACCCCTGGACGCTGAACCTTTGAGTTAAAGCTGACCTTTACAGCAAGCTCTATATCTGCAACCTTGTCAATATAGGCATGACATACACCCTTGTAGTGTTTCAAAACAGGAATTGTAGAGTGCTGCACAACAAATCTGATAAGAGCCTCGCCGCCTCGTGGAATAACAAGATCAATGAATTCTTCTTGCTTTAAAAGGTGTGTTACAGCTTCTCTGTCTTGAATGGGAATAACCTGAACAGCATCTTTTAATATCTGAATATGATCTTTTGACGCTGCAAAATTTGAATCCGTATATTTAAGTCCTGTTTCTACCAACGCCTCTTGAATAATCTCAGCAAGCACCATATTTGAGTTAAATGCTTCCGAACCTCCACGCAGAATGGCACAGTTTCCAGCTTTAAGACACAAAGCTGCTGCATCCACAGTTACATTGGGACGTGATTCATAAATCATTGCAATAACACCAAGCGGAATTCTCATCTTAGAGACTTCAAGACCATTTGGACGTCTCCACTCTTTTGTTATATGCCCAACAGGATCAGGCAGTTCTGAAACCTCTTTAAGCCCTTTAATCATGGACTGAATTGTTTCATCACTGATTTTAAGCCTGTCTATCATGGCAGCAGAAAGCCCTTTTGCCATTGCAGCTTCTATATCTTTTGCGTTTTCTTTCTGGATTCTTGTTTTATATGTCAGAAGTTTTGCGGCAATCGAGTGGAGTATCAGATTTTTTTGTTTTGTTGATGTAACAGCCATTTTTCTTGATGCAGCTTTTGCCCTGACTGCGATATCTTTTATAGTTGATTCCATTGATATTATGCTCTCCTGATAATCATTTTAAAGTAGTGCCAACCTCACCTTAAATTCTTCTGTAGAAAATAAAACAAAATTATCTTGTGATCATCTGATGATAAGATTTCATGTAATGGTGAGATTATCGCGGTGAATTACATCATCAAAAGGTTTCGAGCCAAGTACTTGAAGTATCTTGTCGCTTTTTAACCCCATAATCTTGCGAATCTCTGATGATGAATAGTTGACAAGTCCCCTGCCAAGCACCATACCACCTGAAGAACAGATATCAACAGGAGATCCCATGGAAAAATCATCAACCACACTGGTTATGCCAATTGGCAGAAGACTTTTGCCCTTTTTTACAAGAGCATCTTCCGCACCCTTGTCAACAATAATACTGCCCTGAGATTTGAGGTTAAAGGCAATCCAGCATTTACGGCTGTTAAGACGCTTGCTTCCAGGAATGAAAAAGGTACCTTTATCCTTTCCAGAGACAATATCTGTGATTATATCGGGATTTAGACCACCGGCAATAATCATGGGAATACCAGCTCGTGAGAGCTTTTTTGCTGCCTTTACCTTGCTTAACATCCCACCTGTTCCAAGATTCCCGGGAATACCGCCTGCTGAATCCTCCATTTCCGATGTGATGGCACGAACACTGGATAACAGCCGAGCATCATCATGAACCCTTGGATCCTTATCATACAGTCCATCAATATCAGTCAGGTTTATCATGATATCAGCATCCATAAGAAGGGTTATCATGGCTGCAAGATTGTCGTTATCCCCAAGTTTTATCTCTTCAAAGACAACCGTATCGTTTTCATTGATTATGGGGATAATTTTCCATGCCAAAAGCTGGTTCAGCGTGTTACGGGCATTAAGGTATCGTCTTCTGTGGCTTAAATCCTCTCTTGTCAGAAGGAGCTGGGCAACCTTGCTGTCAAATCTTGAAAATGCCTGTTCCCATGCAAGGATAAGTCCTGCCTGACCAACTGCTGCTGCTGCTTGTCTTGCAGGAATACCGTCAGGTCTTCTCTCAAGTCCTATTTTTTTTACACCACAGGCAATTGCACCGGAAGAGATTATTATTACCTCTATGCCGTTATCACGTAATTGGTGAATCTGCTTGCTTGTCTCTTCTATAACATCAGTGTTCAAACCATGATTCAGGGTAAGAACACCGCTTCCTATTTTGACCACCACTCTTTTGGCGTGGGTGAATATGGCTGCTCTGTCGTTGTTCATGAGAAAAACTCTCTTCATATTCATTCATAACTTTTTACCAGATATCTCTATCTTTTTAAGATAACTCTATTTTCTATCTTGTGTAGTTCAGCTTTGGGATATATTTATTTTTCTGGCAAGAAAGGCAATCAGCTCTTGAGTGCCTTTACCAGTTACTGCTGAAACTGTCAAAATTTGAGGGGGACGGATAAGAGTCTGATAAGAGGAGCGATCTGGGTTGTCTTTATCTGTATTAACTGCATTTAATTGATATACTTTTTCAAGAGCATCTTTAAAAACTGCAATATTTGACTCTGTACCAGTCAAATCTATCTTGTTGAGCACTATTACCTGCTCTTTTCTCTCAAGATTATCACTGTAAAGAGCCAGTTCTCGGTTAATCAGGTTAAGAGCATCAAGAGGGTATTCAGGGTTGATCTGAGAAGCGTCAATGAGATGTATTAATATGCCGGTGCGTTCAACATGCTTTAAAAACTGGATACCAAGCCCTGTGCCATCATGTGCCCCCTCAATCAGCCCTGGAATATCTGCAACTGCAAATGGTTCACCAAATTCAGGCTGGACCATTCCAAGAGATGGATTCAATGTTGTAAAGGGGTAGTCGGCAATTTTGGGGCGGGCAGAGGATATGCTGCTTACAAGCGTTGATTTACCTGCATTTGGAAGACCGATAATACCAACATCGGCAAGAAGTTTGAGTTCAAGTTTGAGATGCAGTTCAACGCCTGGCATACCGGGCTGGGCATGTCGAGGTGCTCTGTTGGTAGACGTTGCAAATCGTTTATTCCCGCGTCCCCCCATTCCACCGTGAGCCACAACATAATGCTGACCTGGCTCTGTCATGTCTGCAATAAGTGAACCTGTATCTGCATCTGCTATAATGGTACCTGGAGGCACATCAACTATCTGATCTTCACCATTTCTGCCATGCATCTTCCTTCCAGCTCCGGAAGTGCCGTTCTGAGCAGTGATGATTTTTTGGCGGCGAAGGTCAACAAGTGTCCGTTTCCCCTGATCCGCACGAAAGATGACACTGCCGCCACTACCACCATCTCCGCCGTCAGGTCCGCCCCACTCTATGAACTTTTCCCTTCGGAAACTGACGGAACCTGCTCCGCCATTGCCAGACCTGACAGTTATAATGGCTTCATCTATGAATTTCACGCTGCATAAACGCTCACTCTCTTCCTGTCGCGGCCCTGTCTTTCATAGGTTACAACGCCGTCAATCAGTGAAAAGAGAGTATAATCTTTGCCCATGCCTACATTGTTGCCAGGATGTATCTTTGTTCCAACCTGTCTTACAAGGATATTTCCTGCAACAGCACTCTGCCCGCCATATAATTTGATTCCGCGCCGCTGGCCGTTTGAATCTCTGCCGTTCTTGGAGCTTCCACCTGCTTTTTTATGTGCCATACTATTTCAAATCTCCTATTTCTATATCTACATAATTGCCTATGTATATGATATTATAGCCATACTCTACTCTATATCTGGATTGAATTTATTTTTACTGCTGTATAGAGCTGTCTGTGCCCTCTCATTCTTTTGTAGGCTTTTCTGCGTTTGTA
>CAXNND010000271.1:0-3884 GCA_964203105.1 Desulfamplus sp. | reverse complement strand
CCTAATTTGAATTTGATTGAACGACTATGGAAGTTTGTAAAGAAAAAATCTCTGTATTCCAAATATTACTCAGAATTTACTACTTTCAAAACAGCTATTTCAGATTGCTTAAAACAAACCCATTCAACCTACAAATTGGAATTGGATTCGCTTTTATCCTGCAATTTTCAGAACTTTGAAAAAGCTCAATTACTGACCGTTTAGAGTATAGTGAAAAAAATTTGCTTTCTTTGTTTCCAAGTCTTTCACTGGGGAGTGTTCTCTTGGGAACGTGATTTTAATAATTAACATTTATTCAAGAATGACCTGTTAATCTTTTACATCTGACTATCAATCAGATTAGATTAACAGGTTTTCTTGTTTTGGTGCTAATTATTGATACAGTATAAATGTTAGTATATTGTCGTGTCAAGTTAAAAACAACAACAAACCACATCATATAGATTCTTTTTTATTTTTGTATCCACAGCATATTGTGGTTTTGAATTGTTTATGATTTCAGTGAATCTTTAACCGTCCTTGACAGTGAATCATAATATCCGGCATCAATTACAGTTCCCACTTTAAAACAATTCTCTTTGTGATATGTTCTAACAACTCCAATATTACCAATAGTCTGTTCAATGTGGTGTGCTGCTTCTCTTAATCTTTCCTTAAAAGCCTCTAATTGAGACATCATCAATTCACCGAACATGCAGTTGGAACTATATTCAGATTCACAATACATTTTGGTTAAATCTTCCAGCTTATCAAGTTCAATCATCAGAAAATCGTCAAACATATCACAATGAATATTCTCGATATAATGTTCTGAGTGCATATGAATAGCTTTATAACTGCAATGCACCGCACTTTCCTCTTTGATGATTTCATCAAAGAAGTATTTTTCTTTATATTGCTGAACAGGTTTTTTAACGACAGATATGGTCATGTTAAAGCTCTCCTATAGTCCCAATATTTTCGACATTTCAGATTTTATAAAAAGTCCTGACTTATCTACACGAAAAGCAGTGTTTCTGCTTTTCAGGATATCAATTGCCTGAGCTTCAACTTCTTTGTACCTGTCAGGGTTAAGAGATTTCAGGGATTCAAGAGCTTTAGACCTTGCAATATTCTGAGCTTTGATTTTTTCCATCTCCTGACGCTCCTGCTGCATTTTCAACCTTTCCCTGTCTCTCCTGTCCGCCTCAAGCTGTCTTTGCTTCTCCTGCTGCTGTCTCCGTTCATCCGCCTTACTCACATAACCGGCATGATAGTTGTTATCCAAAGTCTTACCCAGATAGGCTTTAAATTCTTGTGGAGAGCCTTTAGACTTATCTTTAGTGTAAGTTATAGCCAATGCAATATAAGCCACTGTATGACCTGCAATTAATGCTTTTAGAAATATGGCTTTGAATTGAGGGGAAAGTTCTTCTGTTATATTATGTTTAGGGATTAACTCTATGAGTGCTTTAATTTCATTATCAAAATGCGACGGCGACGGCTTTTGAGTTTTTGGTTTCTCTCTTTGGTCGTTGTCCGTTTTTAGTAAAGATGAATAATGAGTTCCATCAGTATTTAGTAGTGTCGGCTTTTCCAAGATTGGTTTATCCAAGATTGGCTTTTCCAATCTTGGTTGTTCCAACTTTGGATTTTTTTTATTTTCTGACTTTTGAATGGTCTTATTCTCTATCTTAATTGGATTTTCCCTTACAATGTAATCTCGACCTATAATATGACCTTTTTCATTTCGTGCATATTCTTTTGAGATATAACCAGATTCAATAAGCTCATTTAAAGCGGTTCTTGTTGAATCCGTTCCATCTTTAGATTGTTTTGCAAGGTGTTTTAAATAGATAGTCCAATCATTGGGTTTTGATAATAAGTAGGATAAAAGCCCTTTGGCTTTCCATGATAGATTATTGTCTTGAAGGTGAACATTAGATATAACGCTGTAGTTGGTGTTTTTTTCAACACGGATTATACTCATGGCGGGAAGCCTCCAAAATAAATCAAGGCAAGGGGTGTCCTATGCTCTTAAAAAGCATTCAGGCTCTTACGAGTACCTGCACCCCTTACCTTGACTATGTTTTGAACTGCTTTGTATCTGCATGATGTTTTTCTTATCAGACATGACGGCTCTGATTAACCGTTTAAGATTTTAGGAATCTAAAAAATACCAGTATGGTTAAATAGGTTCAAGTAAAATCTCTATATTGACGTAAATTTTTTCAGTTGCTATTTTAAGAGTGTAATAATCAACAAAAATATAAGGGGGTCACTATGGCTTTACCAATTGCACCAACTCCAATATTGAGGGGTAAAGATGCAGAAGAGTTTGACAGAAAAATAGAATATGGTCTTAAAAATCCTGTCTATCCTGTTCCAACTCCTAAATTAGATAATGCTAAAAGATTGATTAAAGAATATGCTGATAAACTCAAGAAACAATGTTGAATCAAATGATTTTATTTTATCTGAATTTAATGAGTATCAACTTTTAGATAGTTTTGACTGTGGGAATAAAGATTTAAATGACTACTTTAAAATTGATGCTGTTTTGCATAGACAAGAATTATTATCAAAAACATATTCTCTAACATCAAATATAGATTCTCTGCCTTTTCCTATTGCATTAATTGACCTATGTAATGATTCAGTAAGAAAAGATAAAGTAAAAGATTTGCCATTTATTGAAGAGATACCAGAACAGAAAAGATATTTTGTGTTCCCTGCTGTTAAAATTACTCGTCTCGGTGTGCATGTAGATTTTCAGAAAAACAATATCGGAACTTTTTTATTGAACATGGTTAAAGAATTATTTTTGAATGAGAATAGAACAGGTTGCCGATTGATAACGGTTGATGCTTATAATCAATCAAAGGTTTTGCAGTTTTATCATAAGAATCATTTTAATTTTTTTTCTGATAAAGATGTTAATAAACAAACTCGTGCTATGTTTTTTGATTTAAAGCAACATTTAACTCTGTAGGTAAAACTCAATTTAAGTTGCACCTACACATTTTCTTACTCTATCCCTTAGACTATTTAGAAGTTGCATATCCTCAACACTTCCACCTTTATCAGGGTGAACCTGAACCGCCATTGCCTTATAACATTTCTCAATGAGGGTTGCCTCTGCTTGAGATAGAGTAACGGCTGGTGATGAGGTTGATATAAATGCTTTCCTTGCATCTTCATATTCTCTAAAGGTATCTTGATAAGTCTGCTGTTTAAATTGCTGTTCCTGTCTCTGCTTTGCCTGTTCTTCCTGCTTTTTGAGTCTATCAATTTCTTTTCTCAACTTCTGATTCAGCTTCCACCATTTGAACTCATCACTTACTTTAAATTCTTTGATAATGGATTGCTCAAGGTACTTAACCTTTCTTTGATAGAGTTTCCAAACTGCTTCAAGGTCTGCATCTGGAAATATCTTTAAAACTTTTTTATCAAACCATTCTCCATCACAAAAGCCAAAAGCTAAATGACCAGCTTGAATTTCAGACTCTTTTTTTCCGTCTCTAATTGCAAATAAGAACTGATCCACAACTTCCCAATAGTTAATGGTCTTGATATATGCTTGCTGTTTATGCACCTTACCAGATTCATCTCTATAGCTGTGATTAAGCGATAATTTCCAAGCAGTAGTTTTACTCTCTCTGATTATCTTTTCACCTTCTATTGACCTCATATTGCTTTTAATAATCTTTCCATTATTGTTTGCTGTCCAAACATCAGTCTTAATATATGGGTCTTTCAGTGTTGAACTTTTATAATATCTATTTTGACCAAGCTGTTTTGTTTCAGTAAGTGAGAAATACATTTCAAACCTTTTATTATTTTTGTAGTTAAAAGTAAAATTGAGTTGCACCTACATAATAAATATAAAAATAGCAGAAACATCT
>CAXNND010000270.1:0-3896 GCA_964203105.1 Desulfamplus sp. | reverse complement strand
CACTGACTGTCTATCTTTTACAGTTATGAATCTGTTAGGAATAAATGTAGTTTTTACTTATGATTCTCATTTTTCAACAATGGGATTTGATATTATCGGAAAAAAAGATTCATCTGTTAAAATCATTGATACTGGAATGAAAAAAAGCAGAAAAAATAAAAAATAAGACGAAGTAAATTTGTATAAATGGGGGGGCGTTTCATGGAAATAATTGATCAGCATGTGAAAGGGATCATGGAAGGGTGCAAACAGAGGGCAAGAGATGCCGGACTTTCGTTTGAGGATGAATCTCTTGAATATATCGTTACCAACAGGGACATGATTGAACTTAGCCCTAAGGTTATGATGCCAACGCTTTATGATTATTGGGTACATGATGTCAGGGTGATTTCCGGTAAAGGTTTGTATGAACTCTACCCCAGTAATCCTTATGAAACCGTTATAAATACACGGCCTCCTATCTCATTTTATAACGATAACAACCCTGACTGGCTTAATGTGATGATCTTCTACCACGTTCTGGCTCATATTGATTTTTTCCAGAACAACCTTTTTTTCAAACATACCTGGGATTACGACTTTAATGGTCAGGCACTTGCAGATAAACGGCTCATCTCAAAATACCGTTCTGAAAAGGGCAGATGGGTTGACTATATTATTGAGTTTGCACGAGGTATTGATAACCTTGTTGGATACCATGAAGTGGTCTCTGATTCTGTGATGCCTGATGAAAGGCGTTTAATGGGGATGCTGGATTACTATTTTGACATTTTTCTTCAAAAAGAAAAACAGGTTACTCAAAATGAATATTTGAAAGAGATTGACCGGCACAACAAAATGTTTAAAGCCAAAAATTCAGATGGCAAAAATAGCACTGAAGGTTCAACTTTTTTGGCAGTACAAGAAGATGACTTTTTGATAGATGTTAGAATAAAATATCCAGAATTTGATGCCTTTTATAAAAGACACATTGAAAAAAAAGAGTCTGTTAGGATGGATGTCATGCAGTATATCATTAAACATTCCGCTTTTCTCGAAAAAGAGGAGAACGAATGGATGAAATCTGTTATTGAGATTGTCAGAAATACCTCCATCTTCTTCCAGCCTCAGATAAGAACAAAGATAATGAACGAGGGATGGGCAAGTATATGGCATGAGATGCTCTTTATGCGAGATGACAGAATCAAGGGGCATGAGGTTGATTTTGCAAAAGTCAATGCTGGTGTTACAGCCATGCCAAAGGTTGGACTTAACCCTTACGCCTTGGGAATGCGTCTATTTTATCACATAATGGATATGGAAGATCGTGGTTGTTACTCGTGGGATTACATAAATACCCATGATGAATTTAAGCGTAGAAAATACAATTTTGCTGAGGAAAGAGATAATAAAAAGGGTTTTGACCGTATCTTTGCCATAAGGGAAAATCTGTGTGATTTCACCTTTATAAACAGCTACATAGATCAGGAGTTCATGGATAAGCACAAACTCTTTGTATCAGGCAAGCGTCTGAACAAGGAGAGAATGTCGTGGCAGTATTATATCAAATCACGTAAGGCAGAGGAATATAAAGAGATGCTTGTTGACACTCTGTATCATCCGCCTGTTATTCGTGTAAACCATGAAAAAACTCAACAGGGACCTCTCTATTTGGTGCATAAGTTTGAGGGAAAACCCCTTAAAGTAGATTATATTGAAAATACTATGATAGGTCTTGAATATCTGTGGGGACGCTCTGTAAGGCTTGAAACCAGCGAACCATACGCACCTAACGATACTACAGGTCAAAAATTTGTAAATTACTGGAATCCTCCTGCTCCATCACCGCCTGCAACTGGTGCTGCACCTCAGGCAAAAAAGGAGACAAAGCCCATTGCATGGAAAAGGGTACTTTATGTGATGGAGAACCGAAAGTTGCTAAAAAGGGAGATAAACTGATTATGACAACACAATCCCTTATAGAATATAATAAAACACGGGCTGATGAGGCGGTTCAACTGCTTAATGTTGAAATTGGAGATTACGAAAGGTTAAAACCGATAACCTTTAAAAACTTCCTTGGTCTTGTTGAGGCAAGACCCTCTGACATGCTGCGTAATGTGTTTCAGGTTTTCCACGATATGATGCAGACACATGTAGATGTCTCTGAAGATTCTATCTTGAACGATCCAGATGAGTTCTCCCTGATTGATTATGATTGCACCCGACTTTTTGTTGAAGGGTCGGAAAACCCATATTTTACAGACAGACTTTTTGCAAACCGCCTGATGAAACACATGGAGGGATTGCGTCACGGCACACAGCAGAACAGGATTTATATTTTTCATGGTCCCCACGGATGCGGTAAAAGCACATTTTTGAACAATCTGCTCAAAAAGTTTGAATCCTATGCTAACACTGACGAGGGGATGCGATATGAAGTTGTCTGGAGACTTGACATTGAGACTCTTGGAGGACATGGACGGGCGGAGACTGTTACAGTAATTGAACGGCTTGTTGATCTTATCGAGAAATCCGAGCATAAATCAAACGGGAACTCTGAAAACAGATTGGATAACAAAAATGACCATGAAGCCAGTGACAAAACAAATCAAATGTTTACAGAACAGTGTATTGGTGCTGGTTTTAACACCTCTCACATTGAAATTCCATGTATCTCACACGATAATCCAATACTTGTGATTCCCAAAAGTCATAGACGTAAGGTTTTGGATAAACTCATAAAAAATGACGAATTCAAATGGAGACTCTTTACTGAAAAGCAGTATGAGTGGGTATTTAGTGACTCATGTTGCACTATTTGTGAATCGATATATCAGTCCCTGTTGGAAAGATTGGGAGAGCCTTCCAGGGTGTTTGAGATGCTCCACGCCAGACCTTACTATTTTAATCGGAGGCTCGGTGCAGGTATCAGCGTATTCAACCCGGGAGACAGCCCTGTTCAGCAGAATGTTATTACCAACCAGATGGTTCAGAACAGAATTAACAATCTGTTCAGAGACAGTAATCTTATACACTATGTGTATTCAAGATTTGCCAAAACAAATAATGGCATTTACGCACTTATGGATATAAAATCCCACAATGTCGAGAGAATGGTTGAGCTGCATAACATCATCAGTGAGGCAGTTCATAAGGTTGAGGATATTGAAGAGAGTGTAAACTCACTCTTCCTGGCACTTATGAATCCGGAAGATAAAAATAACATCAAGGAGTTTCCCTCTTTTTCAGACAGAATTCAGTATATAAATATCCCTTATGTCCTTGATATAAATACTGAAGTAAAGATTTACTGCGATATTTTTGGCAAGCATATTGAGGAAAATTTTCTTCCAATGGTGATGGAGAACTTCTCACGAGTTATTGTCTCCTCACGTTTAAAGGCAAGGTCTGAGAGTTTGATGGAGTGGATAAAAAATGCCTCCAAATACAGACTCTACTGCGATGAACAGCTTATGCTGCTCAAAATGGAGATATATTCTGGAAATCTTCCAGAATGGCTTGATAGCGATGATCGAAAGGCTCTAACCGCCAAAATGTGGAGAAAAATCCTTGCTGAATCAGAAATTGAGGGTAACTCCGGCTTTTCAGGCAGGGATTCAATCAGGATATTTGATCAGTTCTACTCCCGATTTGCAAGGGAAGACAGGCTTATCAACATGCCAGCTCTTTGCTCGTTTTTCAGAAATCTTATGATCGAGATGCCCAAAATGATACCGGACGGCTTTCTTGAGTCTCTATTACGAATGTATGATTACAATGTGTTGCAGCAGGTAAAAGAGTCTCTATATTATTATAATGAAGAGCAGATTTCCAAAGATATAAAGAATTATATTTCTGCTGTTAATTTTGATATTGGATCATCTGAAAAATGTCTTTTTACAAAAGAGATTATC
>CAXNND010000269.1:0-3913 GCA_964203105.1 Desulfamplus sp. | reverse complement strand
TAATTCAAAGGTATATGATGGACAAGATGAAAATCATGACCAGCCTCATTGATCTTGAAAAGTTTGTTGACACAAGATTTGCAAAACTTGCCGGAGCAAAATAGTCAGGAAGGCATGTCTTTTGCATGGTTTGATTGCAGGATTTAAAGCATAGAGGATAATATTCCTGAATCAATATCTGTGCAAAATGGAGGTAAACATGCTTGTAGATTCATTTGACAAAAAACATTATGCTCCAACACGATCACTTGAAACAAAAACTGATTTCGGAAAGAGAAATTTCAAGTCTATACTTCAGCAAAACTCAGAGATTGACAATAGTAGTTCCATACTTGAAAAAAGTACGAGGATTAGCAGGCATTTACAGCCGGTTAATTCTCCAGCTGATGCACTGAACAATAAATATCAGAATGCAACCGGCAATTCTCAGAAAATTCATATTGGAACACTTTCAGATGATACCCCTACCGTTTCAGAACTTCTTTACAATACACCATACAAAAAGAGTTGCTGGGAACTGCTTGAGAGTGATGTAAATTCATCTAAACGTTTCAAGAAGATTCCCTCTGGTGCAAATATATATTTAGACAGACAGACTTCTGAAATTGTATGGGAAAAAGATCATATCAAAAAAAATCTGACAGTAAGAAAAAACTCAAATATGTATATTGCCTCGAAATCTTATGATGAAAGAGAATCTGGCTCTAAAAACATATCTGCTCCTGCCGTTTATAAGTCAAAGCAGACTCCTTACAAATCCCCCGCGATTTATAAACAGGAATTCATAAACCTTCATCAGTCTCAATCTGCGTCCGCCAAATCTGCCCTACAGACAAAACCAGCTCTGCATAATGCTGTACGAGAATTTATGGGAGAGGACTACAGCAAGATTGACTGCTACGAGCTTGTCGTAAATGGACTCAAAAATATGGGGGTTAAATATGACGGTAAAGGTGGACTTGGAAGACATCTTATAGATAAAGCTATTGATGAGGGATTCTCCAAGAATCATTACCTCACAGGTGAGGGGCTTCTGGAAGCAACCGGACAAAGTGTCTATAACAAGAGTGTCCTGAGCGTTAAAAATCCAGAGTCCCAGGCACAATCTGCAATGCAGGAGATGGAAAAGGTTTTGAAAGAGGGTCAGATACTATCTTTTTCAACACGTACCCGTGGACATACTGGTGTCATATCGAAAAGGGATGGTGTGTGGACATTTATCAACTCCGGTTATATGGACAACAACATTGCAGGTGAAAATGGCAGGAAACAGGTTGGTGAGGAGATACTGTCAAAAGAGCTTGAAAACTGGTTCAAGCTGGCAGGCAACAAAAAGGATGGATTGCAGATTACCCTTGGAGACATTGATCTTGTGAAGATTTCAGCATACAGAACCAACAAAAGCGGGGTATCGGAAAAAGTATGATCCTATATCTTAATCTACTATTTGAATTTGTTTTTTTGTATAACAAATGCCTTGCATATTAAGCAGATATATTTTCAGGGAGCTAATTCTACCTTTTGCCATATCTATTATATTTTTGACATTCATGTTTCTGATGACACGGATTCCTGAAATTACAAACATGGTTGTCAACTATCATACAGGAATATCATCTCTCTTTATGCTGATCCTTTACACTCTTCCACGTTTCATGGAGTTCACAATTCCCATATCAACGATGATCTCTGTCCTTCTCACAGTTATGAGAATGTCAAATGACAATGAGATCATCGCTCTAAAAGGAAGCGGTGTAAGCATATACCGGATTATTCCACCAGTTATGCTATTCTCTACTATTGCTACACTCATATCTTTGTGGATTACGCTCCAAGGGGTACCGTGGGGAAGATTTTCATTTGCGGTCAAAGGGGCAGAGCTTGCCAGAGCAACCCTTAATGTTGCATTAAAGGAGCGTCAGTTTAACAACATCTTTGAAAATGTGATGATTTACGTTACCTCAATAGATATAAAAACATCGGAGCTTTCCGATATATTCATAGAGGACAGCAGGAATCTTGATACTGTCAATATTACTGTTGCCTCAAAAGGGATTCTCGTTTCCGATGCTTCAGGCTATAACCATACACTTCACCTATCCGGCGGCATCATCAACCAGGTTGATATTTCAGGACGTTCTGTGAATGCACTGAGTTTTGACACCTATGACATGAATTTTGACACCCGATTGATAGACAGAGGCTCTGAGAAGTTGAGCAAGGATACTGATAAAATGTATCTTTATGAGCTTGTAGATTTTATAAATAACAGTAAGGGGGACTTAAAGGCTCTTAGAACCGCACGTTTAGAGTTGCATGAAAAATTTGCAATCCCCTTTTCATGCCTTGCACTTGGCTTGCTTTCTGTTTCTCTTGGAGTCAGACCTGGCTCTTCAAGAAGACGATCATCAGGGTTTGGGTTAGCCTTGAGTTTTGGACTTGTTTATTATCTTCTGCTTGCTGGTGCATGGTCTGCTGGCTCTACAGGTCACTACCCGCCTGTGATAGGAATGTGGCTGCCTGATATAGTGATGGGAGGTGCTGCAATATATATGTTTTCAAGAGTTTCCCAGGAAAAGCCCCTCATTAAAAGATATCTGAAAAAGATTGCCTCATGATCTCCATTTTAACTCAATACTGGGTTAAAGAATTTTTCAGATTTTTTCTGATTATCCAGTCCATTGTCATGTCAATTTTTATCTCTGTTGATTACCTGACCAACATGGATAAATTTATCAAGTCAGGCATCTCGCTTGCCAGTGGGTTTGGGTATGTTCTGCTTAAAACTCCATTCATGTTTGTTCAGCTAACCCCTGCCGGAACTGTTTTGGCTGTAGTAACTGTTTTGGTCTTATGAACAAAAATAATGAACTGCTTGCTATCAAATCAAGCGGTATAAGCACCTCATATATAGTGATGCCTGCTGTTTTTACAGGAGTATCCCTTGCAGTGCTCATGTTTTTTATTGGAGAAACTGTTGTCCCGCCAACAATGTCAAGGGCAAATCATATTAAATATTCTGTTATAAAGAAAAACAGAAATGTTTATGCAGTCAGAGAAAATATATGGATAAAAGGGGATGGAAGCATATCTCATTTTAAATATTTCGACCCGGTAGATAAAACCATTGCAGGGATAACAATCACTTTCTTAGACAGGAATTTCAGAATTTATAAAAGGGTTGATGCTAATAATGGAAAATTTCAAAACGGTCAATGGATATTATCAGGAGTTTTAGAGCAGAACTTTGACAAAAAAATCCAGGGCTTTGTCATCAAAGAGTATGAGCAGAAGGTGATGGATCTCCAACTGGAGCCTGATGATTTGAAGGCTGTGGTCAAAAAATCCGATGAGATGGATTGCAGGGAGCTGATTGCACACATCAACAAGATTCAAAGTGAAGGTTATGATGCCACCACATACAAGGTTGACCTGTTTGGCAAGACAGCATTCCCTTTTATATGCGTTATAATGTCAATTATCGGTGCAGCCGCAGGCATGAGACGCTTTGTTAAAGAGAATCTTGCCTTTGGTATAACGATTGGCATTGTAGCCTCGTTTCTCTACTGGATTGTCTATGGATTTTCAACATCTCTTGGTTATGCCCGAATGTTGCCACCTTTTATCAGTGCATGGGCTACCAACTTTCTGTTTTTGTGTATGGCAATTATTTATCTGCTCAACACGGAATAGAATGACATTATAGGATAAGAATTTTCCATTTAGAGACTTACTGCCAGCTTTACTCCAGCTCATTCCTTTGTGTTTCTGCCGTTGCCCTGCTGTCTGCTTCACACCATTTTCCACTCTACCACTGCCAATCGATTTCCCGATACCTTTTCGTTTTTCGTAATTGATAATCTCAGGGCGGTGTTTTTCAAGATAAGCTGATAACTCTTTTTTCCATTTTTTT
>CAXNND010000268.1:0-3919 GCA_964203105.1 Desulfamplus sp. | reverse complement strand
CCATCGATTTCTGGAAATAAATAATGATATTGTCGACCAAATCAAAAATCTTCTCGAAAAGGAAAAATTTGAAGATTTGGGTCGTTTGCTTCATGGTCTGATTTCTTCAGGTGGAAATATTGGAGCCAAACGAATTCAGACTTTAGCTTCCCAGACAGAATCCGCAATAAAAGAGCAAGCTGATAACCGTGTTGATTTGATCAGGGAAATTATTGAAGCTATTACAGATGTGTTGATTGGTTTGGATTTGTATTTTGCTGAAAATCCAATAGAAATTGAAATGTTGGGTGATGGGGAACTTGCTCTAAGATTACAGGAAATTGCAACTGCCATTCAGGATTTTCAGGGTAGTAAGGCCGCAGAAATTTATCAAGCGGTCAAGGTTACTCTTTACAAAAAAGGCTTTCGTGTTCTGGCAGATAAACTTGAGAGTCAATTCCATGACGTTGAAAATGTGGGAGAGACTTTTGATGAACTTGCTGAAGCTTTAGGAATCGAGATTGTTTTTGATCTTGATTGTTAATAAAAATGGGTTTGTAAATATTTTCAGACTTTTTACGAGGCTATTAAATAAAAAGTTGACTAATTAGTATATTAAGGATGCTAACCATGCCTACAATTCTATTGATTGATGACGAACCGGAGTCTGTCCGTCATGCCATTAAAGCACTCCGCGACAAGGGCTTTGATGTTAAGGAAATCGTGAAATCTACCTTGGCATTAAAGTTGCTTTCAGGCGGAAAATTGAAACCGGATTTGATTCTTCTGGATGTGATGATGCCAGAAATGAATGGGTACGAAGTTTATCGTCAACTTCAAGCTGATGATAAAACCAGAAATATTCCTGTAATTTTTTTGACGGGAAAAGATCCGCGGAAAGAAATTATGACTTTAAAGGAGTTGAAGATAAAGTTTTTTATAAGAAAGCCAGTGCAGGTGGAAATTCTTTTAAGTAAGGTTAAAGTAGCTTTGCCTGAAACTACAACAAATCAAGAAAGCCAAAGCATTGTTAAACTGAACACAAAGATGTTGACAGCACAAGCACCCATAAATGGTTCAGAAGCATCCATAAATGGTTCACTTACTTTAATTAAAACGATTAACCCGGTTTTTGTCAACTACATGATGGATGTTGCCCGCACAGCAAAAATGATCGCAGAATCATTTCAGAAAGATCTGGGGTTAAGCGATGAAGATGTTAAAAATATCGAATTGGCTGGATTGTTTTGCGACGTTCTTTTTTGTTTAAAGCCGTCCATGATGCTTAATTCCGAAATTATTGGGATGAAAACTTTTCCTATGAACATTCTTGGAGAGGAAAAGAGTGAAGAAATAGAGAAAAAGGGCACAAAGGAAGCGGAAACGGAAGATGAAGAAGAGGAGAAAGAGGAGACCCTCGTAAATTTATTAAAAAAATATCCGATCCCTCAGGATATCAACATTAGTGAAATGATCAAAACTCATCCGCAGTTGGCTTCTGAATTTTTAAAAAATATGGGATTTCCAGATGCAGCAACAATTGCTTCTAAACACCATGAAAAGCCAACGGGCAGGGGGGTAACTCGGGATTCGGTTGGACCTCAGTCTGTGAAGGCATCTACTGCATTTTGGCAGATATTTCATTTTTGGCCAAGAAGTGAACTACAGATTATCAACCTTCTCTCAAAATTCAAGCATCAGTTGAATGTAACTCCTGATCTTCAAGGGGATACTCTGCTTCATCCAAATTCTCTTGTCACATTAGTAGATATTGCCATTTCCACTATTATTTCCAGAGTGAGTTCCGGAGATTTTCTGATAGAAGTCGCTTTGCAAATCAGTAAAATCGGTGAAGAGGAGAAGAAAAAGCTCCAGCTAACGGAAATTATAGCCATGTCTAGGATACAGGAGGGGGACATTTTAATCAAAGATTTTAAACTTCCCGGGGCGGATGTAGTTTTTGTCAAAAAAAATACTCCATTTACTGAAAGACAAGCTCATAAAATGAAAGAATGGGCTGAAGAAGGGACTAATAGAATGGCTATCGAAATCAAAAGAAGGGATCTTCTGTAAAAATTTTCGGCATTCTTCATTTGCTTCTTCCAAAAGAAGATATTTCAGTCCAATCGTCAGCACCTGAAAACACTCCGCATATCTCTTCTCCGGCAGATGATAACTCTAAAAAGAAAAGTATAGGAAATAAATATTGACAACACCAAAACTAAATTATATAAAAGCCTGAATTTTAGGCGATGTAGCTCAGTTGGTCAGAGCATGCGGCTCATATCCGCAGGGTCCGGGGTTCAAATCCCTGCATCGCTACCAAAAGACTTCTGATACATTCCAATAAAGTCCAAAAGCCCTTACAGAATCAACTCTGTAAGGGCTTTTTAGTTCTAATGACTTCTAGTAAAATACATTGATAGCTAATAGTATTTGACGGTATCTGAGACTTTCACAAAGCCAGATAACATCAGAGGTATGCAAGAGTATCGTCAATAGAGCATCTAAACGCTTTGCAATATTAAAAAGCCCACAATAAATTCTTGAAGAATCTACCTCATTTTCAAGAATAATCTTGAAACTTTATCTGCTTTCATCATAAAATCATCTGCATTATGGGATATATATTTGACTTCAATGATTCCAATCAGTATGAGACCTGTTTTGAACGGGCAAAAAACAGCTACGCCTTTAATCTTGAGATGGAGCTGTTACTCAAAATGGCTGAACCTGAATCAGGCAACTCTGTTCTTGATATAGGATGCGGCACAGGCAGAAGTCTTGAGCCTTTGCTGAACCGTGGTCTTAACCTTACCGGAGTTGACCCTTCACCCTACATGCTTGATATTGCAAGCCAGAGGCTTGGCGATAGGGCAGACCTTCACCGTGCATTTGCAGAGTGCCTTCCCTTTGATGACAATACCTTTAACCACGCTTTTTTTATGACCAGCCTTGAATTTACAGAGAGACCTGCAAAAGCGATTGAGGAGGCGTGCAGGGTGGCAAAAGACAAGGTCTTTATAGGTGTTTTTAATAAATATGCTCCTCTGAATATGATGCGTCGCATAAGAGGGCTTTTTATCAAAGATATCCTCTCTCAGGCAAGATTTTTCAGCATACTGGAGCTGAGGCAGATAGCCTTTGATATTTTAGGTGATGTTCCGATTACATGGAAAACCACTCTCCAGTTTCCATTCAGCAGCAGAATCTTCCATTGGGTAGAGAATATGTCTTTGATTCAAAAATCTCCATTTGGTACCATCATTGGAGTTACCATAATTCCTGTTCCCATGTTCAGAACTCGCCCCCTGCCTCTTAAAATAAGACAGCCTTGCAGATATAATCCTGTTACAGGTTTTGCCATGAACCAGACAAAAGATGAGTTGTGAACCATATCATAACCAAACCATCAATGTCAGAATATCAGGAGTTACTTATCAACACTATTATTTGGATCAGAAAGTTAAGAAAAAGCCATGAGAACAGCCATATATAAAGAGCTTGAAAAAAAGAGAGTTAGGTGTGGAATATGCAACCACTTCTGCACGATTGAACAGGGAAGGCGAGGAATCTGTCAGGTCAGGGAGAATATGGACGGAGAACTTGTATCTTTGGTCTATTCAAAGGTTATCTCAACGGCAATTGATCCGGTTGAGAAAAAGCCTATTTTCCATCTTCTGCCAGGCTCCACCTCATACTCGATTGCAACAATGGGCTGCAATTTCCAATGTGCCTTCTGTCAGAACAGCAGCATCTCACAAGTAGCTGTAAATTATCATGGGCAATTATCTCTCAATACTGAAAACTGTCCGCGTACATTTGGAGAGATAAAAGGTGTTAACATCACGCCTGAAAGGATAGTTGAACAGGCAATCAATTCCGGTTGTGCCAGCATATCCTACACCTATACAGAGCCAACTGTCTATTTTGAGCTTGC
>CAXNND010000267.1:0-3922 GCA_964203105.1 Desulfamplus sp. | reverse complement strand
CTTTGTTATAATTGCGTGAAAGACTTACGACAATCTGGCTTGTATTTCCATAATTTCAACTTAAAAGATTACTTTAAAAAACATGACAGCTACATTCCTAAAACGATAAAAAAATATGAAACACGCAAGGAAATCCAGGATTACAGTGCGGATCACGAAGAAGTCGCCAGAGCCTGCCGAAAAAGGGTAAATTATACCTGCCAAAAATGTAAGCTAAACTGCTCAGAATCAAAACATCTTTTACACCTTCATCATATAGATGGTGATAAATCACATAATTATCCTCACAATCTCCAAGTGCTTTGCGTGGGTTGTCACTCCAAAATGTATAAACATGAACACATGAAAACAAAATTCAAACCTGAAATTGAGATAGTCCATAACATGCTAAAATCACAGAGAATATTGGATTTAGACTCATAATAAATGAAGTTCAAACCTCAACAATAATAATTTACTGCGGAATATATATGGCAAAGAAGAGAACATTTGAAGCATCTATGAAAGAGCTTGAGGATATTGTCAGAGAACTTGAATCAGGAAAATTTTCCCTTGAAGATGCAATCAAGAAATTTGAAACAGGCATGAAGTGTGCAAAATTCTGCGAACAGAAATTAGATGAAACAGAAGATAAAATTACCATTCTCATGGCAGACCCTCAAGGAAATATAACAGAGGATATCTTTGAGCGTGAATAGCTTAAACCAATTAGCGGATGCGTAAAACAGGGATTAATATGAAGTTACCTTATGGAATCAGCGATTTTAGGGAGATTGTTCTTAAAGATTATTTTTATTGCGACAGAACAGATATGCTTCACCTGCTGGAGCAGGATAAATTTCAGCTTTTTTTGCGTCCCCGCAGATTTGGTAAATCTTTGCTTCTCTCCATGCTTGAGAACTACTACGATGTTGCAAAAAAAGAGCAGCTTGACGCTTGGTATTCTCACAATTGCAGGTCAGACTATGAGCGGCGAGTTAATCCTTAAAGTGCCGAATATACTGATGCACAGACTCTACATTGACAGACTCAATGAGATGCTTCTTCCCGAGCCAGAAGAGAGAGACACTGGTAAGAATGCAGCAAGGCTGGTTTATCAAAAAGGCGAAATTGACGAGCTTTGCCAATGTGTTGGCAACAGCTTCTTTAAAAGTAACAGTTTAAAATCAGACAAAGAGAGGATAAAAAATACGTTGAATATTCAACACTTTAACCTATCCGAATATTTAAAAGACAAACAGTCTATTTTAGAAGAATATCTCAAAAGAATTATTCTTCAGTTTGATCAACAACGAGAGCTTGTTCAAGCCATGCGACACTCTCTTATGGCTGGCGGAAAAAGACTCAGACCCGTGCTTGCAATGGCATCAGCCGAAGCTGTGGGTGGAGATTTCAGGCTCACACTGCCTGCTGCCTGTGCAATTGAGATGATTCATACCTATTCTCTTATTCACGATGATCTGCCTGCAATGGACAACGATGATCTCAGACGCGGAGTGCCAACCTGCCACAAGGCTTTTTCCGAGGCAACCGCCATTCTCGCAGGTGATGCATTGCTTACCCACGCTTTTAAAATATTGTCAAAACCTGATAAGATTCTACTAAGATCGACTCAAATAAAATCAGAATCAGGCGACTCAAGTGCACAGCCAGTTTTTGAACTGCTGCCAGACAGATACACGCTTCTGGAACTTGTGGCTCTGCTTTCAGATGCTGCCGGTGTTGACGGAATGGTTGAGGGGCAGATGATGGATATGATGGGTGATATTTCTAATGTGCCCCCCCTACCCTCTTCCATTAACTCTGCCTCATATCAGCCTGAATCCCATTATCCAGAGTCGTTTTTAAAAATGGATCATCTTCAAAAACTTCACCGCCTTAAAACAGGCAGAATGATAATTGCAAGCGTTCAGGCTGGTGCCATATCTGTCGGAGTTGATGCTGACGCAGAGATTATGACTCTTCTTACCCGTTATGCTGAACGTATAGGGCTTGCATTTCAGGTCACTGATGATATCCTGAATGTTGAAGGAGATCCTTTTGTGATGGGTAAAGCTGCCGGATCAGACAGACTGAACGATAAACTCACCTTCCCTGCCCTGCTCGGCGTTGTTCAATCTAAAAAGTTTGCCGATCAACTTATTGATGATGCTATTGAATCATTGACCATGTTGCCTTTGGATTGTCGGGATCGTGCTATGCCGCTTAAAGAGATTGCTCAATATATACTGAAACGAAAAAAATAATATTTTGTTGTGTCTGTCAGAAGATTCGCTGTTACCTATTGACTCAACAAAAGTCAAAATAAAAACAAAGCATAAAATTTTTAGGAGAACTGTAATTGACTCTGCTTAGCACCATTAAAACTGGTGAAAATTTAAAAAAACTTTCAAGAAATCAGCTTCCTGCCCTTGCACAAGAGATTAGGGAGAGGATCATATCTGTTGTCTCAAAAAATGGTGGACATCTTGCCTCAAGCCTTGGTGTTGTAGAGCTGACAATTGCAATCCACTATGTGTTTGATATTCCATCAGACAGCCTGATATGGGATGTCGGTCATCAGGCCTATACCCACAAACTGCTGACAGGAAGAGATGCACGTTTTGATTCATTAAGACAATTTAAGGGGATATCAGGATTTACCAAAAGAAGTGAGAGCATCTGCGATGCCTTTACCGTAGGTCACAGCAGCACATCCATTTCAGCAGGTCTTGGGATATCTGTTGCCAAACATCTTAAACAGGATAGATCAAAGGTTATTGCTGTTATTGGCGATGGTTCAATGACAGCAGGGCTTGCCTATGAAGGTCTGAATCAGGCTGGTGATTCCAAACGCGATTTAATAGTTATCCTTAACGACAATGAAATGTCAATATCGGCAAATGTTGGTGCCCTGTCCTCTTTTTTGAGCCGTACACTTTCTGCCAACTATCTTCAGAATATGAAAAAGGATTTTGGCACATTTCTGAAATCCTTGCCTGGAATTGGCGATGATATTTATCAGATTGCCAAAAAATCGGAAAATTCTTTTAAGACTTTTGTAACCCCAGGTATGCTCTTTGAGGCGTTCAATTTTGACTATTTTGGACCTATTAACGGACATAGACTCAACCACCTTATTGATATCATGGAGAATATCAAGCATCTTGATGAACCTGTATTGCTTCATGTTACCACCATAAAAGGAAAAGGATATGAACCGGCAGAGAGAAACCCCGTCTATTTTCATGGTGTAGGATCATTTGATATTACTACTGGAAACAGCATAAACAGCTACAATATCGTAAATACCGATAACAATATAAATGGCCCCGCTCCAACCTACACAGAAGTCTTTGGTAAAACAATGGTTGAACTTGCCAGACAAGATGATAAAATTATAGCAGTAACTGCGGCTATGCCCGAAGGAACGGGTCTTACCTGTTTTGCCCAACAGTTTCCAGAGCGATTTTTTGATGTCGGGATAGCAGAGCAACATGCAGTTACATTTGCGGCTGGAATGGCTTCACAGGGTATGAAACCTGTTGTTGCAATCTATTCCACATTCATGCAGCGTGCCTATGACCAGATATTGCACGATGTCTGCATTGATGCCCATCATGTTGTTTTTGCACTGGACAGAGGCGGAATTGTAGGAGAAGATGGTCCAACGCACCATGGTCTGTTTGACTACTCGTTTTTAAGAAGCATTCCAAACATGACCATCATGGCTCCCAAAGATGAAAATGAGCTTGCCCTGATGCTCAAAAAAGCTGTTGACCATAATGGACCCATTGCAATCCGTTACCCCAGAGGCAAAGGAGAGGGCAATATTGATTATTCTAATTTTGGAAGCTATTCACATACAAATCTTACAAACAGCGGTACAGGTAAAAATCCTGCAACAGGCAAAGACGCTAAATATAAAAATATAATTGAAATT
>CAXNND010000266.1:0-3928 GCA_964203105.1 Desulfamplus sp. | reverse complement strand
GGCCGCCCTAGCGGTCGAAGCGCGCATCGAGACCGGCGAGTTCACGGGCTGGCACCGCAACGACCTCAACTGCCGTACCTGGAAGTGCAAGGACTTCCTGACCACCTGGCACGCGATGCTCAATGACCTATCGGCATTCTTTTTATGGTGGGAGGAGATGGAACTCTTGTTGCTGCAAACAAAATAGCTGATTTGATAAACGAGAGAAATCTTAAGATAAGTGTAGTGGTAATTCCCAAGACCATTGATAACGATATCTATCTTGTATCCAAAACATTCGGGTTTGATACTGCTGTGGATATAGCGACAAATGCCATTAAAGGAGCACATAATGAGGCTGAGGGGTATCCTTATGGTATTGGGCTTATTAAACTTATGGGAAGACATGCAGGATTTCTTGCAGCAACCGCAGCCCTTGCCCAACAGGATGCCAATTTTGTTCTGATACCCGAAATTGATATTGATCTTTATGGTGAGTCAGGATTTCTTGCGGCTCTTGAAAAGAGGCTTGTTGAGAGAAAACATGCTGTGATTGTGGTGGCAGAGGGTGCGGGTCAGAAATTTTTTACAGAACAGAGTATAGAGTATGACCCTTCTGGGAACATTAAACTCAAGGATATTGGCATTTTTCTCAAGTCAGAGATTAACAGTTGGTTTGCCAAAAAAGATATTTCTATAACACTTAAATATATTGATCCAAGCTATATGATCCGCAGCCTGCCAGCCAATGCCAATGACAGTGTTTTCTGCGGATTTTTAGGACGTGATGCAGTTCATGCCGGTATGGCTGGCAAGACAAAACTGTTAGTGAGCCACTGGAATAACAACTATGTCCATATTCCAATGGAGGCATCGGCTGGCAAGCGTAAAAATGTGGATCCTCACGGTAAACTTTGGCAATCAGTGCTTGAATCCACAGGACAGGGTTCGCTCAGTTAATGACGCTGAATCTCCACAAATGTGCTGTTTTCTACTGTTAAAAAGAAAAGCTCCTTATGGGCATTGCCATTAACCTCAAACATTGTCTCGCCTGTTACACCATTGTAAATGATATTACCTGCAAGGGCACTCTTTAGAGATGCTCTGGAATCAATGGACGGTTCCATAGCGGTTTTAATGAGCATTGATGCTGTGTCATAGGCAACTGCCTCAATAAACCCCGGATATTCGCCATACACAGTTTTGAATGCTTCAGCAAAACGGGCAGCTTCAGGCTTTGTACTTTGGGCAAAGTATCCATCAGTAATTACAGTATTACTGATATGTTCAGGTGCTATCTTTAATAGAGCGCTGTTGTGCCAGATATTTGTGCCAAGAAGATAGCTCTCCTTGACATTATAATACATAATCTGTGGAAGAATCATTGCAACCCTTGAGGGTGAATCTGGTATAAATATGGCTATCTTGGTTGCTGATTTTGTCTGATCCGGTTTTACATCATCTGTTGGTAGAGCAGGTTTAACAGATTCTGCTGACTGTTTAGATTCAAGTGGAACTGATGACTGCGACTGACCTGCTGGTGGAGATTGCAAAGAGGTTGATAGACGAGTTTGAAAATCAGCCAACTTTTTTATAGCACTTGAAAAATCTGTCTGACTCTCACCATAAACCTCGGCAACCACAATCTCTCCGCCTGCTTCGGATACTGCCTGCCTGAAAAGGTTCATAAATGTTTGACCGTACTTGTCATTTGGAGAGAGCACTGCAAATTTTTCTATTCCAAGCATCTCTCTTGCGTGAGACACAAGCCCTTTTATCTGCATCTCAGGGGTGATGAAGTTGGAGAAAATATAATCTCCTGCTGCTGTCACCTCACTCTTTTGTGTCATACAGATCATGGGAATCTGATGTTTCTGAGCCTCTTTTGCCGCAGCCTCTGATGTAACCATAGGACCTGCAATTGCAGCTACATTACTGCTTGCAAGCTCCTGAACAACTGCGACAGCCTTATCATCCTTAGATTCAGTATCTTTGATAACAAAAATAATCTCCTGATCCTTGTATAACGCCTTGATATCCTGCTCTGCCATCTGAATGCCTCTTAAAGCCTGCTTTCCAAATGTCTGGTATTTTCCTGAAAGAGGCAGCATACATCCAATTGTATTTTTTGCAAACGACTTCGCTTCAATCTCCTTGAGTATTTTCTGCACCTCTGAGGCATGAGAATCATCAGGATAGAGTGAGATAAATTTGGTAAGAATTTCCTTTGCCTTCTGGTTATCCTTCTGTTTTTGTGCGTAGTTCATTCCAATCCTGTATAGGAGCATAGATTCAGGTATCTGGCTTTTGTTGGATTTTAGAACAACTTCAAGATCGCTGTTTTTCATTATGGAGAGAAGAGCCTCTGTTTTAGCCAAAAGCCTTTTTTTATCCTCACCAGAATATTTTGTAATAATGTTATTATAAGCATTTAAACCGGAGCGGTAGTTACCAGATTTAATCTCATCATCCCCTTTTTTTTCAAATGCAGCGTAAGTAGAATGCTCAACTTGGTGCTCATCTATTGGTTTAACAATCTCAGGCTGAGGCTTCTTTTTTGAAGACTCCGATACTGGCTGAAAACTGGTGCATGATGTTAATAAAAGGGATAATACAACACATATTATCGTCACAGTAAGGGTGGTATCTCTATTGTTTATCATCATAAAAGTTATCCATTTCGAGAAAATTTGTTATAAGCTCTTGTGTCTCTTCTATAGCATGAGGCTCAAGCCAGATAATATCCTTATCCTGCTGCCTGAACCATGTAAGTTGACGTTTGGCATATCGTCTTGTATCCCGTTTTAGCAGGCATACAGTCTCATACCATGGTACGCTACCACTTAAAAAATTACAGATATGACGATAGCCAATTGACTGCATGGATTTGAGATGACAGCCATATCCCATACTGATAAGCTGTTCCACCTCTTCAAGAAATCCCTGCTCAACCATCATATCAACCCTCTTTTCGATACGGCGATATAACTCTGCTCTATCCATGTAAAGACCAATTTTCAGAGTAATATATCGTTGTGAAGAAAAGGCGTGTTGATCCTGAAATGCAGATATAGGATTTCCTGTAACTTCAACAACCTCAAGTGCCCGGACAATTCTGAAACCATCATTTGGATGAATGCGTTTGGCAGCTTCAGGATCAAGCAGGGAGAGCCTTTCATGGAGTGCATAACTCCCCTTTTCCTGTTTTTCTCTCTCAAGTTTATCAATAACCTCTTTGTCAACTGTTCCGTCTCTAAAAAGCCCGTGAAGAAGAGCTTTTATATAAAAACCTGTTCCACCAACAACTATTGGAATTTTAGGCAGGGCTAAATTAAATTGAGAATCAGATCGAGAATAAATATCATTGATTGCACCATCTGCTGCTTCCATGTATTTGCCAGCATCAAACTCCTCATAGGGTTCAACGAAATCGATCAGGTGATGCCGAGCAAGTTCTCGCTCTGACTGATCAGGTTTGGCAGTGCCAATATCCATGTATTTGTAGATTTGCATGGAGTCTGCACCGATAATTTCACCGTTGAATCTTTGTGCAAGCTCAATAGCAAAACCGGTTTTCCCGACTCCTGTGGGTCCGCATATAACGATTATCTTCTTTTTAGCTGAACTATAATTCACTGAGCTATCAATATTTTATTTGTTGATTGGATGTTATTGGTTGGCTTTATATGCATAAATTATCACGACAAAAATCTTGTTCCCCTTTCCATTGAATACTACCCTAACATGATTTAATAATATTGTGCAAACAAGGTGTCGTTTTTGAGTTATTTAAAATTAACAGTTCTGCTAATTGTCCTCTTTTGTCAGGATTAGCATTTATACTCCTCTTCGCCATTACCCTATTAATTTGATATTCTGAATATAAGTCATCAAAAAAATTGTCATTGGGGTTTTTGCCTTTCATATCCGAGTTGCTTAAAATCCATTT
>CAXNND010000265.1:0-3938 GCA_964203105.1 Desulfamplus sp. | reverse complement strand
TTGAGTCCGCACATGGCACAATCCGATTTTCTCTCTCCACCTACAACACTCAAAAGGATATTGATCATATAGTTGAGTCTATGCCGCCAATTATAAGTCGATTGAGAGACATCTCCCCTTTCTGGAAAAGGTAAAAGTGGCTATTTATTTAAGACGAGAACAAATTATTACGTAAGATAATAAACAGTGCAACAAGACGATAAGTGGCTACATACAAGAGTAAACACTAAAAGTTAGAGAGACGCGCTACACCTCTCTAACTTTCAAAGACCGTTTATATAAAACCCTTTTGCCCGATGTAGAGCATAATCTCATGGACAGCCTCATCAGGGGTTATGTTGGTTGTGTCTATGGTTATTTCACACTTTTGAGGTATCTCATAAGGGTCATCAACTCCTGTAAAACCTTTGATAAGTCCTGCCCTTGCCTTGGCATACATCCCTTTTCTGTCACGCTTTTCACACTCCTCAATCGGGGTTGCAACATGAACCTCAAAAAAACCTCCGTGAGTCTCAATGGCTCTTCTGATTTCACACCGTGTATTTTTGTATGGGGCAATTGGGGCACAGATGGCAATACCACGATTCTTGGTTATCTCTGCTGCAACAAAACCGATTCTTTTAACATTAATATCCCTGTGCTCCTTGGAAAAATTCAGCTCGCTTGAGAGATTTCTTCTTACAATATCGCCATCAAGCAGGGTAACCGGTCTTCTACCTATCTCCATAAACTTTGCATATAGTATATTTGCAATTGTAGATTTTCCGGCTCCTGACAGACCTGTAAAAAATACGGTAAATCCCTGACCAGGCGGTGGAGGATACGATTTTTTAATCTCCTCAACCACCTCTGGAAAGGTTGCCCATTCCGGCACATGTTTTCCGGCACGGATTCTTCTACGTATGTCGGTACCAGACAGAAAAATTGCATCTCTCTGTTTTACATCGCCACATCCACAATTATCAGGCTTGCCATCTTTCAGGTTATCATGGATAGTTTGACTACCCTCTTCACCCTCACCTTTAGCATCGCCGTCTAAAAGATCATCTTCAAATCCATATTCATCTTCATAAGGCAGATAGACCATCTTTTTAAATGCAACCACTTCAACTCCAACCTCTGAAGCAAACTGGGAGGCAAAATATGCCGATTTTTCAGATTGATAAAAAGGCAATCCACTGCTGTCGATACCTGGACTTGCGTGGTTATGACCAATTATAAAGTGTGTGCAGCCAAAATTTTTTCCCATGATTATGTGGAGCAGAGCATCCCGTGGACCTGCCATTCTCATTGAGAGTGGCAGAAGGTTTAGCATAAACGAATCAGGCGGATAGTGTGGTTCCACCTTTTTGTAACACTTCATACGGGTAAAATGGTCAAAATCACCAGGCTTTGTTTCACCGGCAACCGGCAAAAGCAAAAGGTTTGCCTGTGCCTGTCTCATTGCTCTGATAGTCATCTCAAATTGGGGTCTGTGAAGAGGGTGGCGGGTCAAAAATCCCACAACCCTTTTCCACCCAATCTTTGCAAAGATTGACCGAACCTCTGCCGGAGACCTTCTAAGCTGCCTGAAATCAGAGTGTATGGGAAGATTCATAGCTTCAACAGAGCCGCCTATATAAAACCTGCCTGACCGGTTGTAGAGATAGTTGACTCCTGGATGTTCCATATCTTTGGTGTTGTAGAGTGCCATTGCCTCTCTCTCAATATCAACAGCCCATATATCTTCAACCCGCATCACCCCTAAAATAAAACCCTCCTGATCTCTTAACATGACAAATTCTTCTGCCATATCAGTCTGGCTGGCTTCTAAGCTATCTTGATCCCTATTTGCACTGGTTGCAGCACTATCAGAATGGCTTTTAAAAGTGTGTTGGGCGGATCGCAAGGTATTGACCAGAGTTTCCGACACATCAAGGCAGATGGGGACGGGCCAGAGTTCGCCTGTTGAAAGACGCATCTGTCCAAGAACTGCGTTATAGTCAGCTTGGGTCATAAAGCCTTTAAGAGGCGAATAGACACCGGTTGAGAGAAGCTCAAAATCACACATTTGACGTGCATTGAGAATAATATCAGGTAGTGTTGAGGATATTGTTTTAAGAAAGTTGCAACGCTCAGAATCAGCGATCAGATTGACAAGTTCTCCTGTATTACCATGGTAATTACTACTGACGTCAGGATTATCACCTATATGAGAACTTCTGATCTTATCTGGCATGGGTTGAGAATCTTTTTTGTTGATTAACATTTTATCTCCATAAGGTTTTTACGAACTATCACGAATAAATTTGCGGTTTAAAGCAACTTGACTATCGGTACCTTTTGATATATTAAATCAAGCCACATTAATGTGACTCTATATTTTTTAAATCAAATATCAACCAAAGACTATAAATGCCAAGTTTTACTTTAAAAAATCACCTGCTACTTGCCTTTACACTTTTTCTTGTCTCTGCTGCAATAAGCCTGTTTATTATAAAGCATACAAAAATACTTGATATTCCCAACGGGCGATCTTCCCACTCAAAACCAACACCCACGATTGGCGGACTTGCCATTGTTATTACATTTTTTCTCAGTATGGCAATTCTCTATTTTTTTGCCAACACAACCATGATTACAGAAAGATATTTTACAGGTTTCACATTTTCAAGTCTGCTGATTGCCGGAATGTCATTTTATGACGATTTAAAGTGTAAGCCATTTTACATAAAGTTGGCAACACAGATTATTGCAGTTATTGTTGTCATGTCATTTGGAATTATTATTCACCAGATCAATTTTCCCTATAATTTTTTATGGTTTAACTATAACTCACCTGGAACAGCAAGCTATGTTATCACATTTTGCTGGATACTTGGAATGACCAACACATATAACTTCATGGATGGGTTAAATGGCATGGCTGGTGGAAACGCAGTTATTGCGGCAATTTTTTTCTGCATAATCTCTCTTGATCGGGGAAGTAATTTTACATATATGGTCTCTTACACCATTGCAGCAGGAGTTTTGGGGTTTCTTATCTTCAACTTTCCAATGGGAAAATTGTTTATGGGAGATATTGGGAGTACCTTTTTAGGCTTTTCATTTGCCACCCTTGCAATAATAGCATCACTCTATGACAAGGCTCACACCTCACTGCTGATTATCCCCCTGCTCTTTTTCCATTTTATTTATGACACCTTTTTCACATTCATGCGTCGGATGTTAAACAGAGAAAATGTTTTTCAGCCACACCGCACCCATCTATACCAACTCTTCAACCGACTTGGCTACAAACATTCTACAGTTACCATATTTTACTGTGCAGTGGCTATTTTACAAGGTTTTGGTGCTCTATGGTTGATCAAAATAGCCGGTTTGCAGAGGTTGTTCATATTTATTCCATATTTGATCTTCCAGATAATTTACAGTTGTGTAATTATCTACCATTCAAAACAACGTGGTCTATTGAGTAGCCAAGTTTTATGAACCTCATACTGCTATTTGAAGATGACTTTACAGCACCAGGCAGAGTGACTCTTTATGACAGAAGAGTTGAACATATACTCAAGGTTCATCGTGCCAAAATAGGAGAGAGCTTAACGGTTGGGCTTTTGAACAGCAAAATAGGCAAAGGCAGGGTTGTGGAGATAGATAGCAGACATATTGTAATGGAGGTTATGGTTAACCAGGAACCTCCAGCCCCCCTGCCACTCACCTTGGTTGTTGCCCTGCCACGACCAAAGATGCTAAAGCGTATTCTGCAATCCGCAGCATCTCTTGGCATTAAAAAGATTTATCTTGTGAACTCATGGAGGGTGGAAAAGGGGTTCTGGTCATCCCCGCTGCTTGAGCCAGACAAGCTAAAAAACGAGCTTGTACTTGGCTTGGAGCAGTCAAAAGATACTGTAATGCCAGAAGTTTATTTAAAACGATTTTTCAAATCATTTGTAGTA
>CAXNND010000264.1:0-3945 GCA_964203105.1 Desulfamplus sp. | reverse complement strand
GGACAAGTGGGATAAATATATCAGACCACTTGTTACTGGCTCTGCTTTTTATGATCTGCCAAGGCAAAATCAACCTGTGGATCTGATGTATCTTCCGTTGAGTGAAAACTGGCCGGTGTCGATTGAGGGCAACTACAAAAAATCGTGGTGGGCAGATGAGGCATTATCAGATAGTTACAGACAGAATTTGAAGCAGGCTTTTGCAGATTTTGCAAAACATCTTGTGGGGATAAATGGAAATCTCTCTCATTCATTACCTTCCGCATTGACTCAGACTAACTTTCAATTTTATTTGAACAATAAGGTTTATTACCGTGAAAAATTTAAGCAGTCGTCAGCCCCCTGGATATTTGATGAACCAATTCATATTCAGGATTTCATGGCATTAAAATGGTACGGACAACTATGGCATGAAGCTGTTGATTCATTAAATGCAGATAATCACCTTTGCTTTAGAGGTGATATCTCATATACCCAGTTTGGCAGAGATATTCTTTGGGGTATCACAGATATTGAGTACCTTGGAGGCAACAATCCTCAGAAAACCCGTATGAAACAAGATGAGTTCAATCAGGGTCGCAGATCTCGTTTTGCAGAGTATGGCTCCGCCAATAAAATCTCTGACTCCAATTTACAGCCGGTATTGTGGCAGTTAACAGCATGGTCCAGAGGTGCCTGCGGTGTATTGCCATGGCAGACTATCGGCAGTGAAAAATGCTGGGAAATAGGGGAGCAGACAGCACTTTTTTATCCAAAAGGAGATGATGTGTTGCCATCAGTGCGTCTTAAAGCATTTCAATATGGTCAACAACTTGTGGAATATATGGTTTTTTTGGTAAAAGCCCTGGATGTCCCGGAAGTTGCGGTAAGGCAATGGCTCATAAATCGAATCAATCTCAATGACACCATCAATAAAACCCATATTGATGACGCTGGGACTGTTCAATTTCAAGATGTATCCATGACAAAGTTATGGAAGATTCGCTATGAAATGGGTCAATATCTATCTGGCTTTGGAGTGAAACAGTCTCTTTAGGCGATGCAAATATTAGGAGTAATATTAACAATGGCTCTACCTCACCTTGATCAAACCCAGGATCTTGAACTTTTTCTCTCAAAAATACCGCTTTTTTCCTCTATACCCCTATCCCAGATACATGATATGGCACAACGGTTTAAATCTGCCTCGTTCAAAAAGGGAGATATCATCTGTCATGAGGGGGAACCGGGAGATGCCATGTACATAATCCGCTCTGGCGTGGTAACTGTACATGCAAGTGTGGATGAGAGGGAGATGTTTCTTGCGGAGTTGAGGCGGGGCGATTTTTTCGGAGAGATGGCACTCCTGTCCGACAGCCCAAGAAATGCGACAGCACGAGTGCTTCTTGATGCCATGATCTACTATATCCGCAGGCAGGATTTTGAGGAGCTGCTGATGCAGAACAAGAGCATGGGTCTCTATCTTAGCCGCTATTATGCCCGACTTATGGCAGCAGGTGAGACCAGCGGAAGCGGAATGGGATGCAGAGGCGGAGCCACTCCACCACGACCGGTATTCCATGCAGTATCTGCAACCGATTCGGGTTTGGGTCTGAACCATTTTCTCTATTCTGTCTCGTTTCATATCTCAACAGAATCTCCAAAAAAGGTTCTGATTGTAGAGCCTCAGCATGAGCTTAGAGATATCATGAATAAATTGGGTCTGCTTGATACTATGTGCCCTGACTCATCACTGTTTGATCTGCTTCCGTCAGGCATTTACAAACCCGGGGATTTTCATTGGTTTCACCACCACTCCGGCTTTACAGTGCTTCAGGTCAACAAGGGCTTTTGTGAGCAACTCTCCGAAAGTGTCTCCCATCTGATGGAGAGCCTTCGGGATCGTTTTGATCTGATCTTTTTTGCACTCTCCCACGAGTTCAATGCTCTTGAGAGGCTGCTGGTTCGATTGTGTGACAAGAATCTTGTGTTAATCAACAACACAAAAGAGGCTATACCCCAGGTGAGAAAACGGTTAGACGAGATTGAGTCCATTACCGGTCCAGGGCTTGATCGGGTGAGGGTGGGTGTAAGCCATCTGCTGGGAGAGCGGGGAGTTGCCCGTCAGGATCTTAAAGTTATGCTGAATCTGTCTGAAATACCGCCTGTATGGGTGGATCGCTCTGATGCTGCATACCAGGATCGCATTGATATAGAGAAGCGGTTTCCTGTAAAAGGCTCCCGGGCTGTGGCAAGGGAGCTTGCAGGAGTCAGGATAGGTTTAGCACTTGGAGCTGGGGCAGCAAGAGGTTGGGCACACATCGGTGTACTCAAAGTGCTGGAAGAGGAGGGAATTCCCATTGACATGATTGCCGGTACCAGCATGGGTGCCTTAGTGGGGGGAATATATGCTGCAAAACCCTCTGTTGCCCATTTAAAGCAATATACCATTGATCTGTTCCCCTCTAAAAAGGTGGCAAGAAAAAAGATATTTGACTATGCCCTCCCGTTTCAGGGGGTGTTGAAGGGAGAAAAGGCGATGAATTTGGTTGCCACTGCCACAGATGATGCTGATTTTCTGGATCTTCAGATACCGGCGTTTTTTGTGGGGGTAGATATTCTCAATGGTGAAGAGGTTCTTATGGACAGGGGGCCTATCAGCCACGCAATACGGGCAAGTCTCTCCATTCCGGGTATTTTTCAGCCGTTTCGCTATAATGGACGCTGGATTGTAGATGGAGGGCTTTTAAACCCTGTGCCTGTGGATCGCCTGATCCAGAAGGGTGCAGATCGAGTGATTGCCGTGTGTGTGGAAAAATCTAACCAGATTGACGGTTCTGATGGCAAGCCTCCTGGCATCATGAGCGTTATTTCAAAAACCATGAGTATTGTCCACGGCAGGGCAACCGGCAAGTTTGCCGAGCAGGCAGATATTGTGATCTACCCCGATGTTCAGGGGTTTGCCTGGGACGATTTCCACAAAGGGGATATCCTGATGCAGCGGGGGATTGATGCAACAAGGGAGCAGTTGGAGGAGATACGGAAGCTGGTTTTGTAATAGACAATGCTGTTTGAGATGGAGTGAGTGTCAAAATGTCCGGCGGTCAAAAGGTCAGGTTGCTGACCGCCAGATTGTTTAACATCCTGCTGTTGATGCTACATTCTATTTATCCACATCAAAAAACGGAGGGTGATACTCCTTCTCAAGACCTGTGAGCATGATTTTCAGCATGTCAGGACTGGTTTCAATGAGGTGTCTCTCCACCTCTTCAACAATGCCAAGATAGGGGATCCGCTCTCCATGGTACCAGACCGGCTCTCCTATCTGATGAAACAAAAATCCATATTTTTTCAGTGCATTGTACAGCTTCTTCTCTGTAATCATATACCAGTGGGTGATCCCCCGTCTCCTGCTCTCATGGTACATAACCTGGTAAAGACCAAGAACAATGATCGGGTTCTTTCTTGCCTGGAACTCTTCGGGGATGGTACCATTATCGGGCATGATACCACCTTCGCTGACGGTCAGGTAGGATTCAACACCATACATGCCATCCTCTTTCCTTCGTCTTAAATCCTTGCTTACTGTCAGCCTTGAAATTTCGGCGATCCTGCTTCTGTCAGGTTTTTCTCCAATAAAGGCAATATTGGAAACTGCATGTTCCATTGGAAACCCCTTGTCCGAATCAAAAACCAGCCGGATGGTTCCAACTACTGCATCCTGATCATTGAGACATGCACAGTGGATGGATTCGTTCTCATATTGATCGGTTTCAAGACCATTGGGGTGATCCTCTTTTTTTTCAAATCCGAACTCTTCCGCATATACCTGAAACCGCATTCGGAATGTATCCTTGAGGACATTTTCATCATTCACGATGCCAAATCTGAATTTGCCGTATGTTAGAGGGTTTTTGATCATAAGAAGAAATTCCTGTTTTTAAATTGACTGAATTGGGTAAATTG
>CAXNND010000263.1:0-3956 GCA_964203105.1 Desulfamplus sp. | reverse complement strand
TTTAAACCGACAGGAATTATGGGCGAGAATATCGATGATACAAGAGTTTAAAAAAATCTGGAAACAGTATGCAATCACAATGTTGTGGCTGTTAGGTCTTTTGTGGCCTCTTTTAGGCATCCACCCTGATGGAACTATCTCGTTTAAACAAACAGTAAATGTATGGTCATATATTTTAGCTGGTACATTTATTTGTTTTGTTATTTATATCATAAATAAAAGTGGCAATTTGAAATTCGTCACTGCACCCATTGTCAGCACACGCCAGAAAATTGGCGACATGCTTCAATCCATGCCCTCATGGATATGGAAATCAGCCCTGTTGATTGGGGCAGTGATCTATCCGATTCTAACCGGAAGATATGCCACAGATGTTGCCATAAATGTGCTTCTCTATATCAGCCTGGGACTTGGACTATACGTAGTTGTTGGACTTGCCGGTATGCTTGATCTTGGACATATTGCCTTTTACGGTGTAGGGGCATACACCTATGCCATTCTAAATGTCAATTATGGAATCGGATTCTGGGTCTGTTTTCCTTTTGCCGGTCTCTCTGCCTGTATAGTCGGATGTATTGTTGGCTATCCAACCCTCAGAATGCGCGGAGACTATCTTGCAATTGTTACTCTTGGATTTGGTGAGATTGTCCGTATTATCTTAAATAACTGGATGTCTTTGACCAACGGTCCTAATGGTATTCTTGGAGTCAAGACTATAGGTATTCTTCGCCCTGTTATGGAAAACGGATTCTCCTTTGAGATATTCTGGGTCAAAAAATTAGAGCTTTTTTTCTACTTTGCTCTTGGACTTGCCATTCTTACAATTGTTGCTGTTACACGGATAAATTTTTCCAGAATAGGACGTGCATTTGAATCAATCAGGGAAGATGAAACTGCCGCAGAGTTAATGGGAGTCAATACCTTTTATTATAAATTGCTTGCATATGCAATGGGTGCTGCATTTGCAGGTCTTGCAGGTGCCCTTTTTGCTGCAAGAATGAAATTTGTAAGTCCTGAAAGTTTTACATTTCTTGAATCTGTCATGCTACTATCCATGGTAGTTTTAGGTGGAATGGGTTCGATTCCTGGAATAATGCTTGGTGTCATTGCACTGATCGTTTTGCCTGAGGTATTTCGTGGACTGGAATCTTACAGGATGCTTGTCTTTGGATCAACCATGGTGATCATGATGCTGTTCAGACCATCAGGTCTCATCGCTTCCAAGCGAAAAAAATTGATGGACAAACAAACTGAAGCTAAGGAGTAATCTCATGTCAGCAGAACCGATTCTTGAATTGAAAAATGTCCATTCAGGTTATGGAAGCATTAAAGCAATCAGAGATGTATCGCTTAAGATATATCCAGGGGAGATTGTGGCGATTATCGGTGCCAATGGCGCAGGCAAATCAACTACCCTTATGACTATATGCGGGATTGTACCTCTTGAAAAGGGGGATGTATTTTACAATGGGATATCTATAAAGCATATTGCTGCTGAAAAGCTGCCACCGCTTGGACTATGCCAGGTACCTGAAGGACGTAGAATTTTTCCAAGACTCACCGTTGAAGAGAATCTTATTTTAGGTGCATTTTATAGAAATGACAAACCGGAGATTCAAAGAGATATTCAACATGTCTATTCCCTGTTTCCTGTTCTGGGAGAACGAAGTCGCCAGCATGGTGGTACTCTTTCCGGCGGAGAGCAGCAGATGCTTGCAATTGGCAGGGCACTGATGACAAAACCCAAAGTGCTTCTCCTTGATGAACCGTCCTTAGGGCTTGCCCCTCTTATCATCCATCAGATTTTTGAGATTATCGCAGATATTAACAAAAATCAGGGAACTACCATTCTGCTGGTTGAGCAAAATGCAAACCTTGCCCTTCAAGCTGCAACAAGAGGTTATGTTCTTGAAACCGGTGAGATTACGCTTGAGGACAAAGCATCATCACTTCTTCATAATCCTGAAATCAGAAAAGCATATTTAGGAGAATAGATCAAACCATCATAGACATGTAATATCTCACTGGTCAGATTTAAAAAATCAATCTCAATCTCAATCACTAACTTGGTAATTTTAAAAGGGCAGAATCCTATTCTTGCCCTTTTTTAATTGTATTGCAAATTACAGACTTATCGCATAAATAGAAACATTCTAAATTTTTATAAAATATAACCTATTAATAAGACTTTGAGGCAACATGAAATTTGAGAAATACCATATTTCCCAAGAGATAAAAAATAATCTTGCAACACTTGGGTTTAAAAGACCTACAGATATACAGTTTAAATCAATTCCTCCCATTATGAGTGGAGAAGATGTACTTGCTATTGCACAGACCGGCACTGGCAAAACTGCGGCTTTTGCTATTCCTGTTATCGACAGGATTCACCGAAGAAAAACAAGTCAGCGATCAGATGGGATTCAATGTATTGTCATGGTGCCGACCCGTGAGCTTGCCATACAGATAGGGGATGTTTTCAATGAAATATCACGGCACACCCGTACAAAATCATTTGCCCTTGTTGGTGGAGTTGAACAGGATGCCCAGATAAAAAAACTTCAGCATGGAATTGATATACTTGTTGCGACTCCGGGTAGAATGTTTGATCTTATCAGTCAGGGATATATCAATCTTCACAGAATTGACACCCTGATTTTAGATGAGGCTGATCACATGCTTGATTTGGGTTTTATTGATGACATAAAATCTGTTAAGAGAATGGTCAAACAGAGGCACCAGACCCTTTTTTTCTCTGCTACAATAAATGATGAGATAAAAAAATTAGCATATTCACAGGTGAAATCTTCAGCTATACGTATTGAAATATCCCCTGAGGATCCAGTCTCAAAGAATGTTTCTCATGCAGTTATGTTTGTTGAGATGGATGACAAGCGTTTTTTTCTTGAGCGTTTTATTAAAGAGCATCCTGAGAGCAGAATCATTGTATTTGTAAGAACAAGAGTAAGAGCTGAAAGGGTTGAAAAGGCGATGGCTCGTGCAGGTATAGTCTCCTTTAATCTCCATGGAGGTAAAGAGCAGTCTGACAGATCTCAAATTATGAATGATTTTAAGACAGGAGAATTTAAGATTCTGATCGCAACTGATGTGAGTGCCCGAGGTATTGATGTCTCTGGTGTTAATTATGTAATCAATTATGATATTCCTGAAAAGGCAGAAAATTATGTTCACCGTGTTGGAAGAACAGGCAGGGGTACACACAAAGGAATCGCCCTCTCATTTTGCAGCAAGGAGGAAAAGGTGCGACTTGAAGAGATTCAGACATTTATCCACAAACCGATTGAGGTCATCCCGATAAGCCGCAAGGAGTATGCCTTCACAGTTAATACATCTGAAGAGTCATCTCCAGAATACATTGATTCGTCTGAATTATCATTTCACACAGAATCTCCATGGAATGTTGACTCAGGTGCTGAAAGTGAAAAGAGTATTCGTAAATTGATTGCTGAATATGAGACCTCCATTAAAAAAAAGAAAAACAAAAAAAGGATCAAATAAAATAACGCCGGTTCTAACGGATTTTGTGCCTGTAATCTTGCAGGACATCCGCATCTATCTTGGACATGGACAACACAGGGAAGTCAATTGTTGTTAAAATGTCCGATGAATATCCTATTTAATATAAAAGCCTTGTAAATTCAGGGCTTTTATAGTTTTCACGGTTCACTGGGCATTATATCCACCCTGCTTAACATAAAACTCCGTCAAAATTTCATACACATCTGTTAGATATCCGACATTCCTCGTTGAAAATATCCATAAAACAGACATGCTTTATGTTGGCATTCATATTGCATGTTAAATCCTCAAAATATTTAAGGTTTTTATTATAACCCGACTCAAAAAAGGCAGGGCATAATGATTCTTCAGATGACACGGCCAGTACAGGGAGGATTGAGGCAGGAGAGAAAACTTGAAGCCACATCTAACCACCT
>CAXNND010000262.1:0-3957 GCA_964203105.1 Desulfamplus sp. | reverse complement strand
TCACGGCGATCCAGAACTTGAAATGGCTCTTGCCCTACTATATCTGAAGCATGGAGTCCAAAGGGTGAGTGCTGCGGCATTCATGCGGATAACTCTTCCACTTGTTTACTACAGACTCAAAGGGGTTCACCGTGATATGGGGGGCAATATTATTGCCCCGAACCATATAGTTGCCAAGGTGTCGAGGGTTGAGGTTGCACGGCAATTTTTCTCTCCACCACCTCAAAAACTTGTAACAGAGCTTTTAAATCAAGGGCTTATATCTCTATATGAGGCGGAACTCTCGTCTTATATCCCGATGGCACAGGATTTGACAGCAGAGGCAGATTCAGGAGGTCACACTGATAACCGCCCTGCAATATCTCTTTGGCCCACCATGATTTCACTTAAAGATGAATTTAATCGGACATTTAATTATGCAGAGCCTCTGTGTGTGGGTTTTGCAGGCGGTATTGCAACACCAGAGTCTGCGGCAGCAGCCTTTCAGATGGGGGCTGCCTATATTTTGACAGGCTCAATAAACCAGTCCTGCGTGGAGGCTGGTACCTCTGAGAGTGTCAAGTCTCTTCTTGCTCAAGCAGAACAGGCAGATGTTACAATGGCTCCTGCTGCTGACATGTTTGAAATCGGGGCAAGGGTTCAGGTGTTGAAACGTGGCACCATGTTTGCGGTGAGGGCTGAAAAACTCTATCAGATTTATAAGAGCCACGAATCTTTTGAAGATGTTCCTGAAAAATTGAGACATGAGATTGAGGAGAAATATCTTCAAGCCCCCTTTGCCCAGAAGTGGGAAGAGACTAAAGAGTTTTTTAGATCAAGAAATTTAAGTGGACAAGGCAACGACTTGAATGTGCAAAATAAAAACTCAGATGCACAACTCAACACTGTGGCTCTTCAGAACATAAAAGAGGTTGAACGGGCAGAAAAGGATCCGCATTATAAAATGGCGTTGGTCTTTCGCTCCTACCTTGGACTCTCATCACGGTGGGCAATTACTGGTAATCGGCAAAGAGCCATGGATTATCAGATATGGTGCGGATCTGCCATGGGAGCTTTTAATCAGTGGGTAAAAGGGACATTTCTTGAAAAGAGTGAAAACAGGAAAGTGGCTGATATTGCACTTAATCTGCTCTTTGGTGCATCTGTCTGCACAAGAGCCGGATGGTTGAGAGTACAGAGGGGTGATATTCCAGCAGGTGATGCCAGTTTTAGCCCTTTAGATCGATCCAAACTTATGGAGCTGCTTTAAATAACATGCTGAATAGCTGTCATATATATCTTTTGCTAACCCATTATTGTAAAAAAACAATTCGAAAAAAACATTATTGATATTCACAAGCTCATTGATATTCATTTTATAAATGAGTTTTTGCTTATAAAGATTGAATAGCCTTGACATTTACCATCTAATCTGGAAATGTTGCTGAATTTTTAAACAGGGTATTTAAGTTTAATATAGCAAGTATCTTTTTTTAATATAGCAGGAGGATTTATGATTGTTGCAGAGAGAAAACCATTTGATGAAATCAGAAATATGATTTCAGGTTACAAGAAGGTTTTAACAGTTGGATGTGGAACATGTGTTGCCGTATGTTTGGCAGGAGGGTCAAAAGAAGTTGAAACGCTGAATGCAGAGTTGAATCTCGCATTTAAAAAAGATGGCATTGAGTTTGGAGCTGAAACTCTCGAACGTCAGTGTGATATGGAATTTTTGGCTGAACTTGATGCCAAGGCTGACAATTATGACTGCTTTTTGTCAATGGCATGTGGAGCTGGCATACAGTTTCTTGCAGAAAGATTTTCGGGCAAACCGGTTTTTCCGGCAGTCAACACATCCTTCATCGGTGTCAATCTTGATGTTGGCTGGTATGAGGAGAAGTGCCGTGCCTGTGGTCAGTGTGTGCTTGCCATGACCGGCGGAGTGTGCCCTGTAACCATGTGTGCCAAGAGTCTTTTTAACGGTCCATGTGGTGGAACCAATAAAACAAGTTGCGAAATTCACAAGGATCAGCCATGTGCGTGGCTTAAAATATATGAAAGGCTTGCCGGACAGGGACGTTTGGAGCAGATAATGCAGTTATCCCCGCCAAATGACTGGAGTAACCAGAAACCAAGAAAGGTTATTCAGCCCGGATATGAAGAGCGTGTAAAGGCAATGAACTCGTAAAAAACATACTTGCCTAAGGGATCACGTTTGAAAGATGATATGCAGTAATAAGTGTCTGATTTAAGAAATATCTGATGAAAATCTGATTAATCGTATGCGGTAAAACGCTAAGAAATAGTTTTAGGAGAAGAACAATTATGAAAGCAGGAAGTAAGTTGGAGAGAGTGCTCAAAGCAGGTCACTTTGCCTTTACAGGTGAAGTTGGACCTCCTCGGGGTGCCAATGTGGATGTAATTCGGGAAAAACTAAAACATCTGAAAGGTAATGTTGACATGGTCAATGTTACAGACAACCAGACAGCCATGGTCAGGATGTCAAGCTGGGCAGCATCCATTATATGCCTTCAGGAGGGTGTTGAACCAAATTTTCAGATGGTATGCCGTGACAGAAACAGGCTTGCGATGCAGGCAGATATTTTGGGTGCCTATGCCCACGGAATCAGGAACATGCTCTGTCTCTCTGGTGACCATCAGATGTTTGGCGATCACCCACAGTCTAAAGGAGTATTTGACCTTGACTCAATGCAGCTCGTTATGATGGTCAAAAAGATGAGAGACGAGGGTAAATTCCTAAGTGGTGCAGATATTGATGGAAAACCTGAAATCTTCATTGGTGCTGCTGCAAACCCCTTTGCTGAACCGTTTGAGTGGAGAGTTCATCGTCTTGCAAAAAAAGTTGCTGCCGGAGCTGATTTTATCCAGACCCAGTGCGTTTATAACATGCCAAAAATCCGTGAGTGGATACGTCGTGCAAATGATATGGGACTCACCGAAAAAGTATATATTCTTCCTGGTGTAACGCCCATGAAGAGCATAGGTATGGCAAAGTACATGCAGAGCAAGGTTCCTGGCATGGATGTTCCTGATGATATTATCAAACGCCTTCAGGGTGTGGACAAAAAGATGGTTGCTGATGAGGGTATCAAAATCGCCTGTGAACAGATTGCAGAGTTCAAGGAGATGAAAGGTGTTGCCGGTGTACATCTTATGCCAATTGAGTGGGAACACATGGTTCCCGAAATTGCAGAGAGAGCAGGTGTCCTGCCAAGACCGGAAGTGTAAGATTATGGAAGTATGTTTTTTTGAATTAGAATATAACAGCAATTAAATTTGAGATTTGTCAGATGAAAATTGTGGTAAATAGCTCAAACATGGATTTAAATAGGTTTGATAACTTTTTAAAGATTGTCAAACCTTTAAATTGCTGAAAATATAAGGAGTTTTAATAAATTGAATAATAAAACCCGAAAAGTGTTGGTCCTTGGGGGCGGTATTGCCGGTCTCACTGCTGCATGGGAACTTTCCCGTCAGAATATCAGTGTTGAACTGGTTGAAAAAAGCTGTTTCCTTGGAGGACACAGTATTGGTTTTACCTGCAAGGCGACTGACAAATGTCAGCAATGCGGTGCCTGTAGTGTAGAAGATATGCTGAAGAATGTTGTTAATGAACCTCTGATTAATGTTCATTTAAGGACTGAAATCAAAGAGCTAAAAAAATCTGATAAATTTAATGCTACTTTTGTAAAAAGTAGCATTAAATTTCCTACTGGTAAAATTATAAAAGGCTTTTCAAAACATAATAATCCTCTTTATGTTACTACTTCTGATATAAATAATCTTGGAAGTGAAGGTAAGCTTGACTTTGATGCTGTAATTGTTGCCACAGGATATTCGCCCTTTGATCCAAACCGCAAATCAACCTACGGTTATGGCAAGTGGAAAAATGTGATCACAGGTCTTGACCTTGAAAATATCATCAGGGAAAACGGTGCTCTTGTAAGACCTTCCGAT
>CAXNND010000261.1:0-3959 GCA_964203105.1 Desulfamplus sp. | reverse complement strand
GTGTCACCTGATTTTACCCAATGAGTTGATTTTTTAACCTTCATTTCATTGGAATTTACATTTGCCGAGTTGGAGGCAATAGCATTTTTTGTGCTTAATGAGCCATTATCTTTTCTGGACTGAGTTTCGTTTTTGGTCAAAGCTATTGTATTAGGTTCTGGAATGATAAGTTCTTTATCTGGATTTACCGTATAGTCATAGAGAGAATTAGCAGCCTTGATGGCATCAGGGGTTGTGTTATGCTTCCGGGCAATAGACCACATTGTATCTCCGTTTTTCACCTGATATTTAAGATGCGTCAGTGAAGGGGTGGCGAGTTTTTCCTTTACTATACGCAACTCTTCTTTACCTGATTGCTGCTTGTTTTGCTCTCTTTTGTTGACGATGCTGGCACTGACCACAGATTGAGTTGGAGAGAAGCCAGATTCTGGAATTTTAAGCATTTTTCCAGCAGAAACAGTTGCTTTTTTTGACATATTATTGGCACCAGCGAGATCTCCCATGGTAACGCCATAGTTTTTGGCAATACTGAAAAGTGTCTCGCCCCGTTTCACCTTATGAGATGAATAGCATTTTGGAGGAACAGGAACTGATGGAGTAATGTCATCAATTGCTGAAATAAAAAGTTCTGTTGTATTGGCAGGAATTCTTAATTGATACTCTTCCGGAGGAAGAATGCCATATTTTAATTCAGGATTCAATGATTCAAGGACAGTTCTGCTCACAGACATCTTTCTTGCAATATCTGTCAGGCGAATCTGTTTATTAACTGTTACAGTCTGATATTCAAGAGGGTGTATTTTTTTCTGTGATGGTATATCATATTTTTCTAAATTATTCATAATATGAAGTGTCGCAATGAATCTTGGAACATAACAGGCTGTCTCTTGCGGAAGTTTTTCATAGAGATCCCAGAAATTGTCAAGATAGTTTACGTTCTGGCTTCTGATAGTTCTTAACACTTTTCCCTCACCACAATTGTATGCAGCAAGGACGGTTGACCAATCTCCAAACATTTTGTGAAGTTCAGACAGATATTTAATGGCGGCTTGTGTGGATTTTACAGGATCCATCCTCTCATCAACATAATAATCCCTTTTAAGACCGAATTTATAGCCTGTTGATGGTATAAACTGCCATAACCCCAAAGCTCTTGCAGGAGAGAGAGCCTGCACCCTGAAACCGCTTTCAATGAGCGGAAGCCATGATAGCTCTTCGGGAAGTCCGGCATCTTTTAGCTCTTTGACAATAGCTGGACGATATTCTGCTGCCCGTGCCATGGAACGGATAAAAAATTCTTTTTCCGAACCAGTGAATCTGTCGATCTCGTTTTGAACATACTTATTGATTGTAACAGGAATTTCCTTATGCTCTCCTTTTACACCAATCTGGCGTGATGTATAAATCTCCATTATTCTTTTGGAGATAATAAATCTCAGATTCTCTTTTTGAGTATTCAAAGTTGTGTCATCAGTGTTAATATCAAGAATAGAGGCATAGGCCTTGTCAAGGTAGTCAAGAGCTTTAGGTGTTGCACCTTTTTTCCATGAATCCTGAGCCAACTTGCAAAGCTCAAGGACATGACTTATCTCCTTGGATGATGAACCAGAAATTGCACCTTCAAAAGCATCATCTTGGGTATCGTACGGATCGGTAGGATTTTGTCTGTCGGAAATTTGCTTTGAGGAGATGTTTGTTGTTTCTGGAGATACTATCTGTTTTTTGTTGTTCATGGATGTACAGGCAGTTAAAAGTATTAATAGTGCCATGGTGGAGGTGTATAATAAATTTTTCATAATTTTTGTCTGGATTTCCCTATTTGTATGGTTACTGACATTAATTCCGATACAGAAAATATAGAATTGAATACCACCAGTTAAAATAGCAAGATTTTCAATTCAAAGGAAAAAATATAACTCCTTACAATTAACGGACGATAAGTCCGGATGTTTTAAAACTCCCATGTTTTTCTGTAGGAATCGCCACAAATATTCTAATGCTCTTAAATGCTTCTTGAAAATGTGATATGTTATATATGATTCATAATTTTAAAATTAAAGCAATGTTTTTTCAAAGCAGTCGTTTTTGTAGAAAAAACACCAAACTTGGTCAATTAAGTACAGAATGCCAGAAATTATGATGATTATTAATAGATAGATATCCTCATGTCAAGCCTTAATCAGCACCAAAAAATGTAAATCCAATTGGTTTTGCTTGGTAATTTTTACTTTTAAATACAGATATTGTGCACATTAAATTATTATTTTGAACTATTCCACAATATGTGGTGTTAGGTTGCAAGGCAATTATCTCTGATAAAAAAATTTGATATGGAGTTATTATTAATAGTATTCTTAGCCTAATTATACGCCCTCTTATAATTTTTTAACCAGTGTGGTGTTACCCGTCTTGACTATACCTTTTAAAATTTTGCCCACTACCTTGAGCTTGCCGAGTGTCGCCTGTAGTCGTCCATCTTGTAGCCCAAAAAAGCCAGCCCTGTCAGCCATGATTATATCATACAGTTCCTCCCGATTGAGCGGGGGCTTTGTCGCATCCTCTTTTTTTATAAGGGTTATGGCTCTGCTGGAACATTTGGTCACACATAAACCACATCCTATACATGAATGGAGATCTACAACAGCTTTAAAAAAAAATTCTTTTTTGCTCTTTTGGGTTTCTTTACCAAGTTCTATGAGAGGTTTTTCTAAAGGAGATGAGTTTGTAATAATTTTTATTGCCCCTACCTGACATCGCTTTTTACACACACCACAGCCGTTACAGCGGTTTATATCTACAGCCGCATAAAAATTTGAAGACCAAAAGTCAATTGGTATGGGAAGTTTTTGATGGATACTTAACATTCCGCAGCAGCAGCCACAGCATGAGCAGATAAATTCAAGTTTTTCAGTATTGGATGGCTGGAGAACCAATCCATCTTGCTGATTCTTTTCAATGATGGAGATAGCCTCATCTCTGCTTATCTCTCTTCCAATTTCCATTAAAAGAGCTGTGATTGCAACATTTCCAACTGCAATGCAGGTCTCCTGTCTGTCAGTAATTTTACAGGTTTCTCCTTCCAGCACTTTTTTTTTGCGGCAGATACAGTCAATAACAACAAATGGTGGGATGGCATTTTCAAAAAGAGTTATCACCTCATCAAAATGGCTTACATGGTTCATAGGGATAATGCTTTTTTGAATGGGAATTGTCCGCATCTGAGGTTTTTTGAGACTTAAAAATTGAAGTCCGAAATTGAGATTGCTGCTATACTCGTTGAAATGTTCCAGGAATTGAGGCGTGAGGCGGTTTACCTGCATTTCGTATATCCCAACTACAAGCGGGGCATTACAGTAGTATCTCACTCCATCCTTTATCTTGGATTCAATTCCACCTTTTTTCTGAATCCTATCAAGTATTTTTTCAAGAACTTTTGGTGATGCAATGGTTGGCAGCAGATTTGGGGAGATGCTATCTTTTGGGATGATTTCACGTTTTTTGTAGTAGCTACCCTTTATCCTCTCAACGATGATCTCAAGAGGCTCGGGTTTATAGCTTAAATAGCAGGCAACCTGAGCCTCTTCCGGTGTGAAAATATGGCTGAGTAGCTTTATATCGGAACCTGATTTTTTTGAGGCTGGAAAGCCTACAGGCATTGAATTAAGATGTTTTTGAAGCTCTCTGTAAATCTTCTGGCTTTTCATACAAACATTTCTACGTAAACTTTCTCTTTCACTATTGATGGTACCGTAAAAAGTCCAAAATCAGCATTTTTTAAAGTTATAACTATCTGATTTTATTTATGCCCCATTTTGAAAAAATGAGTTTTTACGAGACCATCACTATTTACTCCTGACTTTTATCCGATTGCAACATATAGATTCTGGTCTGTTTTCTCAATTTTTCCGATCTTTTTTAATCTATAAACAGCATCAGCAATTTTTCTGGCACCAAATCCG
>CAXNND010000260.1:0-3969 GCA_964203105.1 Desulfamplus sp. | reverse complement strand
GTCGTCAATATTCCAATGAGTAAAGTGCTTGAAGATACTCATAAAATTACTGTTTTATGCGTTATTATTGGTCTTGTCGCCATGCTCGTTACAGGTATTGCGATTGCCCTTTTTTCAGGAACCATTATCCGTCCTATAAATGCAGCAATTGACCAGATTGGAAAAACTGCTCAAGGTGATTTGACCATAAGGCTTAAAGTCAACAGTAACGATGAGATTGGTGAATTAGCAGTTCAATTTAACAAGTTTGTTCAAAATCTTCAGGGTATTATCAAGCAGATAAGCCAGCACTCCTATGTAATGGACGGCTCATCAGTTAAGCTTCTTGATATTGCCACATACCTTTCTACTGGTATTGGTCATACTTCTGATACGGCTGGCAATGTCTCTACATCTGCTCAAATGATGAGTGAAAACCTCAATAATGTTGCATCTACTATGGAAACATCATCTGAAAGCGTTTCAATGGTGGCATCAATGGCAGAAAAGATGGCTGTTACCATAAATAAGATCACGCAAAATACTCAAGAATCAAAAGATATTTCTGAAAATGCAGTATCTCAAAGTCAAGGGGCAGCACAAAATATGGCAGCATTAGGGCGTGCAGCTCAGGAGATTGGAAAAGTTGTTGAAGCAATTACAGAGATTTCTGACCAGACAAATCTTTTAGCATTGAATGCCACAATTGGGGCAGCAAGGGCGGGGGAAGCTGGAAAAGGATTTGCAGTTGTTGCAAGTGAAATTAAAAACCTTGCAAGACAGACAGCAGAGGCAACTTTTAACATTAAAAAGAAGATTGAAGATATCCAGACAACAACCTCTTCAACCCTCACTGAAATCAATGAGATTGCAGGTGTCATAATCAAAGTCAATCAGATTGTTGCAACCATAACAACCGCAGTGGCAGAGCAATCAACAGCGACCCGTGAAATTGCGGAAAATATTTCCAGGACCGCATTTGGAATTGAGAATGTTAATACCACAGTCAGCATGACCACTAATGTTGCCAAAGAGATCACCAAAGATATTAAAAATGTCAATATTGAAACCAAAAAGATGACAACCGGCAGCACCACAATAAAATCAAGTGCCGAAGAATTAAAGAATATGGCGGCAAAACTTGGTATTATTGTCGGGGAGTTTAAGGTTTGATAATATAGTTGTTCCTTAATATGCCATCAAGGCTAAACTGGCAAACAGACAAAAAAGCAAATGGACAAAAAAGAGGCGGATTTTTTGTCCGCCTCTTCAAGTTTGAATCTTTTGCTATCCTAATCCATATAGATAATATCAACCCCATTAGGTATGGAGAACTCAAACAGAGAATCATCAATGTCTGTGAAGTTGATATTGCTGAAAAGCAGCTCTGTTGCGTCTCCATAAGCATTAAATGTGACAACCCGCTTGATGTTGTAATTCTCTTTTGCAACTGTAATTGTTATGGATGAAATATCTGGATTTTTCTTTTTTGGAATCATGTTCATCTCAATCATGGATGCATCAGCACTGTTGATAGTGATGTTGTAGTTTTTTCTCATCGTTGAAATGTCAGCCAAAAATGCACCGCCAGCCCCCTCTTTGAAAAAATTTGCTGCACTGCCTTTGCTAACCTGTTTTTCATCAGGCTTATAAATCCATAGATTGACACCATCGCTGATTATCTGGTGCACTTCTGGTGCTGTATATTCCCACCTCATCATGCCAGGATGGCTGAAGAATACCCTGCCTGATGCTGCCTCTGTAACATCAAGAGCTTTTAAAATTGAGGTCTGCTCATAGGATGCACTGAACTCTTTGCCTGAATAACGCTGCTCAATTGCAGTCAATATCCTCTCTTTTTCTGCGTCTCTACTCTCTGCTGCAAAGATAGTGGAGGTATTGATAGTAATAGTCGCCATAAATATTGTAACTAAAAGGGGTATATCGAAGGATATTTTACTTTTTTTTATATGATCTTGCATTTTTACACTCCAGATTTGAATTTAAAACAATATCTATTGTACCAGTTTGTCAACATCTAACCTGTTATCTCTTGCGTAAAGCCTTCTAAGTTTGGGCTTTTCTATTTTACCTGTAGCATTCCTTGGAACCTCTGCAAAAATGATTTTTCTCAGCCTCTTGTACCTTGGCAGTCCATATCCAAACTCGGTTATCTCCATTTTTGTCAAGGTCATACCAGGTTTGGCACAGATAATGCCAGCCGGAATCTCTCCAAGACGCTCGTCAGGAACTCCAATAACTGCAATATCCTGTATTTTGGGATACTGCATGAAAAAATGTTCAATCTCTACAGGAAATATATTTTCTCCGCCGCAGATAATAACATCTTTTTTTCTGTCAACAAGCCAGATAAAGCCCTCCCTATCATACCTTGCGATATCACCTGTGTATAGCCAGCCGTTGATTATGGTTTTGCGTGTAGCTTCAGGGTTTTTGTAATACTCCTTCATCACTCCAGGACCCCTTACTATAAGCTCTCCACTTTCGCCAGCCGGCAGATCATTGCCAGAAGCATCAACCACCCTGCACTCCCAGTCAAATCCTGGCACACCGATTGCACCAACCTTGTGCTCATTTTCAATACCGAGATGGACGCACCCTGGACCCGTAGATTCAGTCAATCCATAATTTGTATCGTAGGCGTGGCTTGGGAAGTACTCTTTCCACTCTTTTATAAGACTTGGCGGTACAGGCTGTGCACCGATATGAAGTAGCCTCCACTGCTCAAGTTGATAATCTGCAAGAGCAACCTTATTACTCTCTATGGCAATCAGAATATCATGTGCCCACGGAACAAGAAGCCATACAATGGTAGCCCTCTCCTCGGAAACTGCCTCAAGTATCCACTCAGGTTTCACCCCTTTGAGTATAACAGCCTTTCCGCCTACAATAAAACTGCCCATCCAGTGCATTTTAGCACCTGTATGGTAGAGAGGCGGAATACAAAGAAAAATATCATCATGTTTCTGTTGATGGTGGCTGTTTTCTACATAACAGGCATGTTCAAGGTTTCGATGTGTCAGAAGAACAGCCTTTGGTGTTCCTGTTGTTCCTGATGTAAAGTAGAGAGCTGCATCATCCTCAATGTTTATATAAACATCAAGCGGGGAATCTTCTAACGAAATACCTTCTAAAAGGTCATCATCTCCCTGGGGATCAATTTTACTTGCACTTATCTCAATATTACTTGAATTTGACTGAACAAAAATGTGGTATGGAACAGCATAAGATGGGCAGTGCCTTGGCTCTCCTGTAAAAACCCATGTGTGAACAGTTGCCTCAAGAATTGCCCTGATGCCGGCAAGGCGTTCAATAAACTCATCTCCAAATATAAATACCTTTGCCTCGGCAACCTCTGTGCATAGAAGTATCTTGTCAGATTCAAACCTGAAATTTAACGGAACAGCCAAAGCTCCTGTATTTAAAATACCAAAGTATATTGGAAGCCACTCCAAACAGTTGGTCATAAGCTGCACGACACGATCCCCTTTTTTGACTCCTGTGGCTGCAAGGGCGTTGGCAAAACGGTTGGCAGAGATGTAAAACTGATGCCATGTGATCTCCTGTCTATGCTGGTCAGATGGTGAGCGTTCAATCAGTGCGATTTCGTTTTTGTATATTCGGCTGTTTCTGGCTAAAATTTCTGTGATAATCATTTTTTGGGGGGTCCAAGTAACCTGTTATATTTTTGCTATTGCTAAAAAATTTCAATCCAATCTTCATTGCAGCAAAGCTGCATATGTTCTCTGTAAATTGTCTGCTTCAAATTTCATATACAAACATATTCATTTGACAATTCGCTTTCCGTTGACAGGTTTTGCAACCTGCAACTGGAATCCTGGTTGAGCAGTTTCAACCGATTGGCATTCATTCGTTGTAGCAATATGGCTTTAACCTGTTTATAAGGCATCCATCGACTTATCTCTGAGTCGTGTAATCTTGCTAAAACGTTTCGTGCAGCATTTACAT
>CAXNND010000259.1:0-3980 GCA_964203105.1 Desulfamplus sp. | reverse complement strand
CTCATGGTCAAAATCATCACCACCTAAATGGTTATCACCGGTTGATGCCAAAACCTCAACAACCTCGTCCTCAATTCTGACAATCGAGACATCAAACGTGCCTCCTCCAAGGTCATAGACCATGATTCGCTGGGACTCTGTATGACCTGTTTCATATACAAGGGCTGCGGCTGTCGGTTCATTGAGAATTCTGAGCACTGTAAGCCCTGCAATCTCTCCAGCCTCTCTTGTTGCCTGCCGTTGAGCATCTGTAAAGTATGCGGGCGTGGTAATGACAGCCTTGGATATTTTCTGACCGGAAACTCTCTCCGCACGCTCCTTTAGTTCACGGAGGATAAAAGCTGATATCTCCTGAGGCGTGTAAAACTGCCCGTTAAGGGCTATCTGCTCGTTTGTTCCCATTAACCGTTTAATGGAAAGCACGGTTTTATTAGGATAAAGAACAGCCTGATTTTTTGCTGTTCTGCCAACAATAATATTATTTGATGAATCAAGACTTACACATGAAGGTACAATTCCGTTATCATTTTCCTTGAGTATTACGGGTTTTCCATTAATTATAAATGCAACTTCCGAGTTTGTTGTTCCAAGATCTATACCGATTACAGGTTCCATTTAAACAATTTTCCTTAAATATCAACATTGTCATTTATAAGGCATCCCGAGATTGGGCAACAATCACATTTGCAAAACGCAAGACTTCACGCCCTCTTACAAATCCACCAGATACAGTTTCAATAACCATGCCGCTCTCAATACCCGAAATTTCCCTTGTCTCTACAACCTTCATGGTTTCAGGATTAAACGGCATATTATCAGTCTGGACAGGCTCAATATCCATCATGGAGATGGACTTGTCAAAACGGTTGATTGCCATTTCATAACCATCGCAGATTGTATGTATATCTTTGGGTGGACGACGGAAGAAACCTTTTCTGCCTGCCATATCCACACTTGCCCGATATCCACGCACCAAAGAGTCTCTCACATCAAAAAAGCAGGCAGCAGATTTTTTTTCACTGTTCAGACGGATATTCTGTTCAAGCTGGGCAATCTGGCTGGTTTTTTCCTTGAACAGTGTATATATTTCTCCATACTCATCCGTAACACCCTTTACGCTGTTGAGTGCGTTGAGTGTCCGGTTCTGCTCCCTGTTCTGTATCCTTATCTCCTGACGCAATGCCGTGAACTCGGAGAGCATGGTATAAAGATCGCAAGTGTCAGGCGTTGCTGTCATCACAGGTGGCTGTTCTGAAGGTATCTCTGATAACCATAGCTTAAAATCCTCCAGTGCAGTAACTTTCCACTGGGCTTCGGTTACGGGCTCAACATAAGGAGTCTCCTGAGGATCACAGGGGATTGATGCTTTGGAAGGTATTTTGTTTTTGATAAATAGCATCAATGAGATAAAAGCGTTTTTGACCGGTGTGAATATCTTTGTATTGAAGAAAACAATGAGACTTTTCACGAGGCTTTTAATGAACAGAACAACTCTGTCCGTAAACATTTTGGCTCTATCCACAAGTTCACTTGATTTAAAATTCATATCTCCTCATCCTTAATTATTTTTAGGGTCTAATCCCCTGCAGTTCTGTGCAGAAGAGTTCATTGGGTTGTTTAACATACTGTTTTTATACTATAACTACAATACTTGCAATGTGATTTTTATCCAAACACCTCTTATATATCTGCTGCATTCAACAGCTCTTTTAACCCGCTCTTTTTTTTGTCAAATTTGACATGAGCCGCAAGTTCTTTCAATGTGGTCTCAAATTCGAGATCACGAAAGGCAGAAAAGAGTCTTGATTTTACACGGCTTCTTTGATCCTTTACAGATTCATAGGCAGTTGTGATTTTCTGGAACTGTGAAGGATATTTCTCAGGTGTGAATTTTTTTACAAGCTCTAAATATTTTTTTCTAATATCATGATCCGAAGCATCCATTGGCAGATCAAGAACAAGAAATGATTTTAACATCTTATCTCTCCCTTAAGACTATTTATTCAATAAAAACAGTTTTTGCTTCTCTTGAAAATTTGGACATAGCCTCTTTTTTATAACATAAATTTATAATTATAATCTTGACCTTGTAATCCTGCTCCTTATCTATCCCCTTTTTTGCTGCTTTAAGCTCCTTATCAGATTTGCCTCTTAATCCACGGTCGTCGATCAGAGCTTCAAGCTCGTCAACAACTTCATCAAGAGATTTTCTAAATTCACTCCCTGCAGGAGTGTTCAGCATTTTTACGAGGTCTTTTACAATCATCTTTATAAGAAACGAGGGCATAGAATTGATATCCAGTCCCGCGGGTAATCCTCGACCCGTAAACAGGTCAAATCCCCCTTTCCCTTTACCTGATGTACCAGAAAATGGATTCCTGATGCTATCATCATCATCAAATAGACCTCCAGAATAATCGTCGTTGTCATCATCATAACTGTCATCATCATCATCATCGTCGTCAAACAAATTAAAAGATGAACCGCCATAATATGAGAGAATATCAAAATTAAAGAGTTCAAGTGCATCTTTCAGACGGCCAGTAGCTTTCATGGAAAGTTTTTTTGAAGCTGCTTTTATTATGGCTTCTGTCTCAGGATCAAGATTGCTTAGTAACTTTAAATATTCAGACTGAGATGAACGTGACATTATAATATTTTTTAATGTTATTTTATAGAATTCAAGTATCTTGTTTTCTGATGTCTCGGAACTCTTCCCTTCTTTATTTTTTGTTCTATTCTCAAGCTCATTTAGAAAAACAGGAAGTAATCTAACATTATCTACCCTTTCAATCAGATTGAGAAGATTGCTCTCTTCAAGTTTCCCCAATACTGCGTTTTTGCTGTTATCACTGAAGTATTCAATTAAATCGGTTCTATTGAACAGGTGTATCCACTCTTTGGGTAATGGGAGCAAAAGGTTGAATATATCCCACGAACTGAGCTCTTCCAAACGGAGTAAACCATTTTTAAAAAGAGAATAGACTGTATTATAAGGGTCAGGATTTAGAGCTATCGGTTTGCCACGACCACCTTTTTGATTGGCACCATTACTTCCACGAACAGCACCTCTTGGCTTTAAAGGAACGGGCTTTACAAACCCTGATTTTTCTTCCATATCCACCATAAGAAGAGCATAGCACTTTAGCTGATCACACAGAGAAAACGGTTTTAATACTGTTTCAAGTTCATCGCTATTTATATTGCCTGTTTCAGCAAATTTGTAGAAAATTGATTTTTCAGCAATAAGGATGGCACAGTTTTTTGAATCAAACTGCTTTGCCTTTTCAATGTCCTGCTGGATAAGATGAAACTTTTTTTTATTTGCACTTTTGTCAGCAGATATAAGAAGAGAGATTACATGTTGATCCATTACACGGTTGTCATGTGGTGCAAGCTCCAATGCCTTTTGAAGGGTATCTTCAGCTTTTCTGTAGGCATTTTTGGAATGGTATAGAGATGCAAGTTCTAAGCAGGGTGCAGGGTCATCAGGAAATGCGGCACATTTTGATAAAAGAATGGTCTCATGCAGACCTTTTGTCTCACGATTCATTGATGGAATTTTCAGTGCAAGATCATAGATATCTCTGTTCTCAGGATCAAGACCAAGAGCAAAGACAACCATTTCAAGCAGGGCTATCGTGCCACCAGTAGATGTCAGTCCAAGCAATTTTGCGTTATTGCTTTCCTTCTGGATAGTTCTATTGAGCCAGGAATATTCCTTTCTTGCATAGATCACAAAAGCAATCTTGTGAATAATCATGGCTTTTGCCATCTTCTGCTCTTCAGGATTTGGAAATTCCTTATCAATGTGCTGAAAATATTCCAATGCTGATGAAAAAAGTTCGGCTACAAAAACTGCATCCCTTTTAATCCTGAAAAATCCTTTTTTTCTCTTTAGAAGGCTGTCAGCCATTATTAGAAACTTACGTGGATTCCCTGAATTCAAATCACATAGGGTTTCAAGCACAAACTGGACT
>CAXNND010000258.1:0-3998 GCA_964203105.1 Desulfamplus sp. | reverse complement strand
GTCCAATCAGCTCAATTGGTAGAATAATGGGAATCATCCACCATACAGGCCCGATAAAATGTTTGTAGTATTTTGCTCCATGATACTTAATACCAATAATATGGGTAAATACAACCGTTATAATAGCAAGAGCTGCCGTTGTATTCAGATTTGCCGTAGGTGGAAAGAACCCAGGCACAAGACCAATAAGGTTTCCAATAAACACAAAGAGAAATATGGATGCCGCAAGTGGGAAAAGCCATCTTCCCTCTTCACCGGTAATTTCAACCATAAACTCCTCAAGACCGGAAACAAGAACCTCAAAAACATTCTGGACAGGTTCTGGAACCAGCTTGGTATTTTTACCTGCAAGCCAGCCCAACAGAATCAAGATTGCCATGACTACCCACATGTAAAGAACATGGACATTTGCATGGACAAAGTGACCCAGACCTATCATTTCAAACAGCTTTACAAAAAACAGATACGGATGTTCCACTTTAGAACGCCTCCTTGAAAATAAGTCTTGTTAATTCAAGAGCAGTTGCAGCCATGATGCTTGCAACCACAACCGAAAGTCCAATAACAAGCCCCATCGGTTCAACTATGTTTTTATTTATAAGCGTGAATATTACAATTCCGCTTATCGCAAACCTGATATAATATTTTATAATAACTCCATTTAGTATGGAACGCCCATTATTGTATTCCATACATTCATTATTGAGAACAAATTTTGCAGGAGCAAATGCTTTATATAATGTATATCGGAGAAGGTAAAAATTGATGGTAACAAGAAATCCACCGCATAAAATACCAAGTGCGAATTTAAATGGAGTATTAATAAAGCCAAGGATTGTTGCAATAATGAAAATATACCAGTTTGCTTTAACTACAAAACCTATCATTCGTTTTTCAATATCCATTAATACCATCGCAATATATCCGTTTCTATCAGATACCAGCAGATTTATATTACTAAAGCTCCCTGCTTTTCTTTGCTGCCCTGATAAGATTTCTGAAACCTGCTGCAATTCCAAGACCTAAAAATACCATTGTCAAGGCAGGTTTTGTATCAAATTTGCCGTCAAGCCATACTCCTATAAAAAGTCCTATGAATATGGAAAGTGCCACTGAAAGCCCAAGACTGCTGTAATAGGCAAGCTCTCGTATGGTTTTAGAGGTCTCTTTTTTCATCTACAGTGAACCTTTTATATGAAATTCACTCTGTGTCCAGAACCCACATGAGAGATTAATAATTTAGGTGGAATTAACACATGATTCCCCTCAAGTCAACGTCAAAATTCTCTTTTCTTTCACAGTATCTTTCCATCTATCCCACTCTACCCCGTGAGGCAATTTAAATAGGTCTTGGCAAATGTTTGCCAAGACTTTTTTTAATCACTTTTTGAACCGATGTAGATCGGCATTTTAAATTCAAACGAGTCCTGAAGCCACTGCAAAACGCCCTGTAATGTTCTCTTTTCTGTAGGAGTAGAATATGTGAGATGAGCATGTGGTGCAGACTCCTGCAACTTCAATATTCTGTGGGAGAATACCTTTGTCTGTCAGTTGATCAAAGCTCATCTGCCAGAAGTCAAAATGATATTCATTATCTGTTGATTTGACTCTATATCTCCATAAATACTCAGGTATCTCCTCGCGATAATTTTTAAATTCGGCACAGCACGGACCCAAAGAAGGTGAAACAGCAGCAAGAATTGAGGCTGGGGAAGAGTCAAATTTTTCAACCATAATATCAACACCACGACCGATTATATTCAAAAGACTTCCACGCCATCCAGAATGGATATTTGCAATAACCTGGTTCACAGGATCATAAAGTATTACTGCCTGACAGTCTGCAACCTGCATGACGGTCAAAATCCCTTTTATATTGGTGATAATGCCATCTGCATCCTGTCGGGATTGATATGGCTGATTATCTTCTGATTGCTTTTCAACCTTACAGCCATTTGAATTATCCCCCCTTAATACAAGAAAATTTTTTCCATGAACCTGATTTAAATAGATTGTACGTCCTTCCTTTGCCCCCATGGTCTTGGCAACTATTTTTCTGTTGAACCAAACACTGTCTTTATCATCACCTGCGGTAAGTCCCACATTGAGAGATTTAAAGTTCAAATCACTGATACCGCCGTGTCTTGTAAACACTCCATGAACAATGGTATCACCATATTGAGAGAGATTATTAAAGCAATAGTATTGAGTAGTATCTGGTGATTCATGTAAAAACATTTTTTTTCAAATCCTTTTTGTATTCTTTATTTCGTTGGTCATATAGTTCCTCTTCTGTTTAGTATGCTGATGAGAACCCTTTTAACGGTTTCCATTTCGTCAGGTTTGCTGACGGCAATAAAAAGCGTTATCGCAGCCAGCGCATGGTTGTCGATTATAGGCTTATCCCTTCCTTCGGGGTAAAGTATTCCGTTTCTTTCCAGAAAATATAAAAAACAGGCAGCAGCAATACGCTTATTGCCGTCAATAAAGGAATGATTTTTAACGATCAGGTACAGTAACATGGCGGCTTTTTCTTCGATGCTCGGATAGAGTTCGAACCCCCCAAAGCTCTGATATATCTGGTTTATGGAACTTTCAAAGCTGTCATCTTTTGGCTGACCGAACACATCGGATGAAAACTCGGTACGCATGGATTCAATCAAGGACATGTAAGGTTCTTTCCCAATGCGGACGGTATCGCCTGAGCTTTTCCCCATGATGTCGAGGGTTTCATGGTCGTAGTCATCCAGTAATAGCAATCCAGATGAAAACTGTTTCAGCAAATGAGCAAGGTCTTTCGCGTCGTCTAAGTTTTTAGCCTGATGTTCAATAGCGCGATGAAATATGGAGATGCCTTCTTTAAGATGCTTTATCTCCATATTTCTCTCTTCCAGTCGTTTCTGGTTGATGGCATACCCGTCGATTAGGTAATCTTTGAGGCGTTTGGTAGCCCATTGGCGGAACTGCGTGCCGCGTTTGGATTTTACCCTGTAACCGACGGATATAATGACATCGAGATTGTAATGCTCAACTTGATAGGTTTTACCATCCGCAGCAGTTGTCGCAAAATTTGCGACAACTGAATTTGATTCCAGTTCACCTTCTGCAAAAATATTGGTAATATGCTTTCCAATTGTTTTGATATCCCTGTCAAAAAGCACTGCCATTTGCTGACGATTAAGCCATACAGTCTCATTTTCAATATATACCTGAACCTGGATCTGATTGTCCGCCGCTTGATAGATTTCAATTTGATTGGTCATAGTGATTTCCTTTTCCTGCCAACTGTTGAATTTTTTGCAACCGCTACCGCCCGCTCCACCCGAATGCGCTCCAACAGAACACTGGCAGGTTCATCCGATGGGTCTTGGGGCACGAGCTTACCCTCAAAGGCTTTTTTAAGAATGCTCTGACGAAGGGCTTCAGCTTGGGAAAGGCTTTGTTCGATGCTCTCTTCGAGCTTGTCGCAGACGGAAAGGCGATTTTCGATTTCGGCAACAATAATTTTCTGCTCGATTAGATTAGGCGGAAGTGGGACCCGAATTGATTTAGAAATTGATCGAGAAAAGAGGTCTGTTTTATCACACCATGAATTTTTTAAAGTGTTATTTTTATGTGCTTTTTTTGCATTTTGTTTTCCTAATACCGCCCAAGGTATAGAGTGCGAATAAATAGAAGGAAAAAATCTGGAAATGTCAGCTTTTAATAAAAACCGGTTAGATGAACGAAGTTTTGCTCTAAAGTCTACTCTCTCACTAAGCTCATGTTCAGGTGAAATTGCACGCTTGTTGTCCTTACAGATTGGTTTTGTAAGAGAAAATGGAGATGAATCATTACAATTTTTTAAATTTACCCAATTATCAACTATGTGGTTTGCAAGATGGAAAAAATGCTTAGGGTTTGGAATTGATAAGTTTCTTCTTAATCCTCCTGTCCGAACAAGATTATGCACACATGATGCAGAAAATTTGGGAGGACTTGAAAAAGTATTAATATAT
>CAXNND010000257.1:0-4002 GCA_964203105.1 Desulfamplus sp. | reverse complement strand
ACAACTTTATTGAGTAATAACGCAGCAGGGCATTATCCCACTAACTTATGACGGGGGGTAATGCCCTTGTTTTAATAGAACACTGCAACAGGTTTGAAGAGGAGGATAAACGTGTTTGACAGTATAATTCAAAATCTATTCAATGCTTTGCAATGGGGAAGTTTTTACTCCCTTATTGCACTTGGTTACACCCTTGTTTACGGTGTTCTCAGACTGATTAACTTTGCACATGGCGATATATTCATGGTAGGTGCCTATATTGCATATTTCATCGCCATATTTTTTTTAAAGGGTTCTCCTGGTTTTTCAGGAGGAACGACCCTTGCCCTGGTAATTCCCCTCACCATGATTCTTACGGCTATATGTGGAGTTACCCTTGAGCGTATCGCCTACAAACCATTGAGGCGAAAAGGGGCAAATCGCCTCTACGTTGTAATAACTGCACTGATGTGCGGGCTTATCTTGGAAAACAGTAACCTTGCCTTTTTAGGTGCAAGCCGTAAAAGTTTTCCCGAGCTTATCGACAAGGTGGTCTATAATTTTGGCATGATAAGCATGACCAACCTTAAAATCGGTGTTATCCTATCCTCAATACTTGTCTATTTTGCCCTGAATGCCATTATCTCCAAAACCAAAATTGGAATGGCAATGCGGGGAATATCATACGATAAATTTGCAATCCCCCTGATGGGTATCCCAATTGACACCATCATCATGGTTACCTTTATACTTGGTTCATCACTTGCCGGTCTTGCTGGTATTCTTTTTGCCATGTCATACACGATACTCGATCCTTTTATGGGTGCACTTATCGGCTGGAAAGCCTTTATCGCTGCTGTTGTAGGGGGCATTGGCGATATCAGGGGTGCATTTGTAGGAGGTTTTCTGCTGGGCATTGTTGAAATTCTGGTTGTTGCGATCTTTCCATCAACCTTCAGGGATCTGATTGCATTTTCAATACTTCTTATGATTCTGGTGATCAAGCCTACCGGATTATTTGGTGTTGCAAAATCTACAAAAATATAACTCGGATTGAAATACTATACGAGCTAAAAGCAACTTATTGCACTTAGAATGGGGGGCGTATGAAAAAATTCTCTGTACCTGCCTTACTTACAATCATTGCTGTAACCACTGTGGTTGCCGCATATTTTGAACTTATCGACCTCTATGTCCAGACAATCATAATGTTCATAGGGGTAAATATCATCCTGTCGTCAAGTTTTAACATTATCAACGGTTATATGGGGGAATTTGCCTGCGGTCATGCAGGTTTTATGGCTGTTGGAGCTTATGTCACGTCGGTTCTTAACATCATGTTTTTCACCAGCAGCAAGACATTTGGTGATCCAATCTTCTCACCCGAGCTTGCACTATGGTTCTTTCCTGTAACCATGATAATTGGCGGAATTGCAGCAGCAATTACAGGTCTTCTTGTGGCAATACCATCCTTTAAAACCCGTGATGACTATTTGGCAATTATAACCCTTGCAGCCAATTTCATATTGGTGAGCATGTTCATAAATATGGATTCTCTTGGTGGTGCAAGAGGACTTATGGGTATGAAACAGATTGTATTTGCAATGGAAGATGTGGTTTTTCTCCCCTGGATGCTCATCTGGACATTCCTGTTTACATACTTAGTTATTTTTATTATTCGCAGGTTTGTAGAGTCAACCTATGGAAAGGGTATTATTGCCATACATCAAGATGAAATTGCGGCGGAAATCATGAGTGTCAATACAGACAAGATGAAGCTTGTTGCATTCATGTTCTCGTCTGGTCTTGCAGGCATTGCCGGTGGTCTGTTTGCCCATATTTTGGGATATATCAACCCCAACTCATTCAACATCCTCAAATCAACTGAATGTCTTGTCATGGTCTATCTTGGTGGTATGGGTTCTCTAAGCGGGTCGATCATTGCAGCAATCCTTTTTACACTTCTTATTGAGGGGCTTCGTTTTATCATCCCGGCAGCAGATACTCTTCTACATTTTATTCCACTTGTGCCAGATACATTTCATCTTAGTCAGGTGTTAAAATGGGTAATTATCCCTTTTATTCTGGTTATTCTGATGCAGTTCAGACCTGAAGGGATAATGGGAAATCGCGAGTTATCTGATTTTTTCCCCAAGCTGAAAAAATACTATGAGTTCAAATGAACCCCCGAACAACAAGGCTCATCTATCAGGGGGAAGGGACAAAAGAGCAGGTTGTCCCTACTAAATGAAATTATGGAGATATGATTTATGTCCTTACTTAAAATAGACGGTTTGACCCAGCAGTTTGGAGGTCTTACCGCAGTATCAGATTTCTCGACCGAGTTTCAGGGTAATGAACTTATGGGACTCATCGGTCCAAACGGGGCTGGAAAGACAACAGTGTTCAATATTGTCAGCGGTTTTTATAAACCAACAAAAGGCAGTATTATTTTTAAAGATCATCCGATTCAGGGGCTAAAACCCCACAGTGTAACCGGAATGGGGATTGCCAGAACCTTTCAGAACATAAGATTATGGCATGACATGTCGCTTTTAGATAATATTTTGATCTCTCAGCACTACAATTTGGGTTATAATCTGTTTGATCTCTTTGTGCGAAATAGACGCTACATGGACAATGAGAAACGTATGAAACAGATTGCCATGCAGCTTCTTGAGCAGCTTGATCTTGTCCAGTTTATAGATGAAAAGCCAAAAAATCTACCCTATGGTGTTCAACGCAAGATTGAGATTGCAAGGGCACTTTCTGTAAAACCATCTCTGCTGCTTCTTGATGAACCGGCAGCAGGGCTTAACTCTTCTGATGTTCAGGATCTGATTAAACTTATCCGATGGATTCATAGTGAGTTTGATATTGCAATATGGATGATTGAGCACCAGATGGCTGTGGTGATGTCACTCTGTTCATGGATACAGGTTATCGATTTTGGAACAACCATTGCATCGGGTACACCGGAACAGATTCAGAATAATCCTGCTGTTATCAAAGCATATTTGGGGGATGATAAAATCTGATGTTACTTGAAATCAAAAATCTATACGTAAAATATGGGAATATCGAAGCTCTCCACGGCATATCATTCAAAGTGGATAAAGGTGAGATTGTAACTCTTATTGGTGCAAATGGTGCGGGGAAAACCACAACCCTTCATGCAATCACAAGAGTTCCACCTCCTGAGGGTTCTAAAGTATCAGGCGGAGACATTCTCTACAATGGCAAGAGTCTGCTCAATGTGCCTGCCCACTCAATAGTGGCAGATTACCATATTGCCCTGGCACCTGAAGGTCGTCACATATTCGGCAATCTGACTGTTGAGGAGAACCTTAAACTTGCCACCTACTCAAGACCTGACGATGACTCCATGAAGAGAGATTACAAAAGAGTCTATGAGCTGTTTCCCAAAATGGAGGAGAGGCGGCATCAGCGGAGCGAAACCCTAAGTGGCGGTGAACAGCAGATGCTCTCGGTAAGCCGGGCAATAATGACCGCCTGCGATTTCATCATGCTTGACGAGCCATCAATGGGACTGTCACCGCTGCTGATGTATGACATGTTCCGTGTGTTAAAAAGTCTCAATGAAGAGGGGATGACCATTCTTCTGATTGAACAAAATGCCAATTTTGCCCTTAAATTTGCCCATCGTGGTTATGTTATGGATACAGGTCAAATTGTTGCAAGCGGGACAGCGGGCGAACTCCTGAATAATCCTGATGTCAAGAGGGCGTATTTAGGAGGATAAGCTCCAGGGCGATGATTACTTGACAACCAAAAAGGAGACACCCGTCCTATACACCGGACAGACTATATGAAACAAGACGATAAAGACAATATGCCGCATGATACAGGCTACAAGCTCCTGTTTTCCCATCCTGCTTTGGTTAAAGACCTCCTGACAGGTTTTGTAAAAGAAGATTGGGTTTGGGAGATTGACCTTAATACGCTTGAATCAGTCAACACCTCTTTTGTTACTGACGATTTAAGAGAGCGTTTTGACGACAA
>CAXNND010000256.1:0-4014 GCA_964203105.1 Desulfamplus sp. | reverse complement strand
CCAGATACTTCTCAACCTCGCAGGCAATGCAATCAAATTCACAAATAAAGGTTATGTGAGGCTTAATGTAAAACTTGTGAACAGATATGGCTACAACACAGTGATAGTTCAATTTTATGTTGAAGATACAGGAATTGGTATTCCTTCTGAAAGGAAGAGCGAGCTATTTTCTCCTTTTACTCAGGCAGATGCCTCAACAACAAGAAAATATGGTGGAACAGGTCTTGGTCTTGCAATATCAAAACAGCTTGTGGACATGATGGATGGTCAGATAGATTTTGAAAGCAAAGAGGGTATGGGCACAACTTTCTGGTTTACAGCCAAGTTTGAACAGCGATCTGAAAGGAGCGTGGGTAAGGCGGGTTTCACCATGCAGTCTGAAGAGATTATCCCTGCTATACCCAACCATCCCATACTCAAAAAAAGTATGGAGACTGTTAACCTAAAATCAGATAAAATACTAAAATCATTTAAAACAGTCGAGCAAAATGGTATTCAGACAAGTATTCTGCTGGCTGAAGATAATATTACAAATCAGGTGGTGGCAAGTGCGATGCTTCGTAAATTCGGTTATCAGGCAGATATTGCAAATAATGGTAAAGAGGCACTTGAGGCTCTCCGCCGTCACCATTATGAGTTAGTTATCATGGATTGCCAGATGCCGGAAATGGATGGATATGAGGCAACCAAGCAGATAAGAGCAGGAGTTGCGGGAATGGAAAATGTCAATATACCTGTAATTGCCATGACAGCAAATGCCGTTATCGGGGATCGGGAAAAATGTATTGCATCAGGAATGAGTGACTATATTGCAAAACCTATCACACCTGATATTTTGGGAAAAATGTTGGAACAATATATTGTTAACAGAGAAACGGAAGATGGTGCAAATCACCTTGCTGATGACCATTTGTCAGAAGGTCAACAAGATATAGTTGATACTAAGATTGACAAAAAATCGTCTTTATTAGACACCTCAGAACATTTAAGCCTTGATATGTATAACCCTGAAGAGCTTATGGAGCGGGTTATGGGTGATCAGGAGCTTGCAGAATCTATTATTAAAATATTTCTGTCAGATACTGGCAACGATATAAAAACACTGCGGACAATTATCGACCAGAACGATATAGCCGAGGTGGCAAAACAGGCTCATAAAATAAAGGGTTCTGCTGCAATCATTGGTAGTAACTCATTGAAAATGGCGGCTACTGATATTGAAATGGCAGGGAAAAATCGTGAGACTGAAAAGATAGAATTCCTTATATCTCTAATTGAAGGTATTTTCAGTACGCTGAAAAAATTTCTTGAATAGAAAGCTAAAATCTCTTGAACAAAAGAGAAGGGTGGTTGACAATAGTATGAATAATATGGACAACAGCCTGCGTATTAAGAGCGGTCAGAAGGCAGAGATGGCAAATATTGTTATTATAGATGATGTTCCTGCAAATCTGCGGCTTCTCGTGGGTATCCTGGCACGTCCTGACTATATAATACATCCCATATTGGACCCCGTCATGGCAATCAATGGTATTAAAGCTGATCCTCCTGATATTATCCTGCTTGATATTATGATGCCCACAATGTCAGGATACGATTTGTGTTACCGTTTAAAATCTGACCCTGACACGATAGATATTCCTGTCATCTTTATCACCTCCAGAGACGATATTGAGGATAAGGTCAAGGGATTCTCCATGGGTGCTGTTGACTACATAACCAAACCGTTTCAGGCTGATGATGTTATTGTAAGGGTTCAAACTCATATTAAGATGTACAGCCTTCAGAAAAATCTTCGGAGAAAGACAGAGGAGATGGTATCTCTCAACAAGGTGCTTGAGGGCGAAATAATTGAGCGTCAAAAGGTTGAAGTTGAACTCAGAGAGTCCTATCTCTGGCTCAACAGTGTCTTTAACGCTCTTGAAGAGTCTGTGATTATTTTGAACCCTCACAGAGAAATAATGGATGTCAATCCGGCGGCTGAAAAGATGTTTGGATATACAAGAGACGAGATGAAAAAGCAGCCTTCAGAGATACTTCATATTGATTATAAACACTATATAGAGTTTAAGGAGAGAACCTCCCAGGCATTTGACAGAGGAAAACCCCTCTGCTTTGAGTATATGGCAAAAAGAAAAAATGGAACTGTTTTTCCCACTGAATACAGTGTGGCACTATTAAAAACAGATACTCAGAAAAGCATAGGTATGATAAATGTTGTAAGGGATTTGACAGCAAAAAAAGAGACTGAAGAGAGGCTGAGAGAGAGTGAAAAGCTCAAAACCGTTCTTGAAATAGCCGGTGCTGTATGCCATGAGCTGAATCAGCCACTGATGAGTATATCAGGCTACACCGAGCTTGCCATTATGGATACTGAACCTCAGAGTCCTGCACATATTAAGTTGAAAAAAATAGAGAGTCAGGTCAGACGTATGGCTGAAATCACAAAAAAGCTGATGCATGTATCACGATACAGAATCAAGAATTACCCTGATGGAAAGATTCTTGATCTTGCCAACACATCGGACGATAAATAACTTTTTTTCTTGTTGCTCTTGCTTGTTATTTTTGCTTGGTTCTTCTTGTTCTTGATTGGTTGCTCAGGAATTTGAATAATATGTCAGACAGTAACGGCAGTAAATCTGCTTATGTTGCTAAACCACAATCCTCCAGCATCGGTGTATCTTTTTTTTAGGTGTTCTGTAATCTTCGGGAATAGTTATGGATGTTATCTCTTTTATCTCCTTAACAGCTTTGCCAAACACCTGTTCATTAATATCCGTTCCATCTGCTGCATCAATACTCATAAGTTCGTCAATATGCAATTCAAAATCCTGATGGTTGGTTGAAAAAAAGATAATAGAATCAGAATCTTTACGCATCACATCTATAACAGCCTTGAGCAATGTGATATGATCTTGAACGATATCAAAATGGTGTTTTAAATCCATATCCTTAGAGTGTAAATCTCCACTGCTGTCTGAGTTCATTCTGGAGTTCAAATCTCTGCTGCTATCTGGCTCTCTCCTTACATTTAAAGTTCTACTGCTGGAAAAGGAGGGGGGATCTACCACTGCCAAATCAAACATCTGCCCCTTTTTCTTTGCCTTTTCAAGAAAATCAAATGTATGGGCTTTAATAAGAGTATTTTTCTGATTTTTTGCCATGCCTTTTACCTGAAAAGTATCCTCCACCTCAATGATGTTAGGTTCGATCTTCTCTTTTTTGACCTGAAAGCTATCCGCCACCTTAATCTCGTTAAGTTCCATATTCTCTTTTGCCCACTGAATGGCTGTTTCTGACCTGTCAACAGAAACTGTTGTTCTTGCTCCCCCTTTTGCCGCATAACATGAAAAAGAGCCTGTGTAGCAATAAAGGTTTAAAAAGTCCTTTCCCTCTGCCATCTCTCTGACCATCTGCCGTGTATTTCTGTGGTCTGAAAAAAGACCTGTATCAACATAGTCATCAAGATTTATGCCAAATTTAAGATCCCTTTCTGACATGACTATTGTTCTATCTGTGTGTGCGACCCTTGAATATCGGTTGCCATCCTGATATCCTGTATGTCTCTCCTTTATATGGATATTTTTAATTGGCACATCAAGAGCTTGACCAACTGCCTCTGACATGATTCTGATCCATCGAGGGTCAGATTTTTTTTTGACATATTCTGCAACCACAAGGTGTCCAGCATACCAGTCAACAACAGCATTGATTTCCGGTATATCCCAGTCATATAGCCTGAATATCTCAATATTCTCTCTTTTATACCTTCTGCCCAGATGTTTATACCGCTTTTTAACTTTATTGGAGAGCATCAGAGCCTGACCAAGATACTTTTCATTACGCCCGTTTTCACTATATTCGGACATTTTTTTTTTGTTAGATTCGAAAATATTTTCCTTATTTTTATTTTTATTTTTGTTATATTCTGTTTTAAACATTTAGTTTTCCTCAAGTAATAATTGAACCGACACATATACGTCAGGATAGTTGTATAATAGCCTTAGTTGA
>CAXNND010000255.1:0-4017 GCA_964203105.1 Desulfamplus sp. | reverse complement strand
TGTCTCCCCTGAAACCAGCACAGGCCAGTCGCTTTGGGCAACTCGTAAAACTAAAGAGAGCACCTCTTTCATGGCATCGCTTTGAGCAACTATCTTTAATGGGAGCTTTCTATGGTTCACATCTTTTTCAATCTGACGAGCATCCTGATCGCGGCAGATTTTAAGTTCAAGCTCCTGAATTTTGCCAAGCAGAATTGAGAGATCAACAGGTTTCTCAAGAAATTCAACAGCCCCAAGTTTCATGGTTTTAATCACGGTCGAGATATCACCGTAAGCTGTGATCATAATGGCATAGAATAGTGGATTTAGCTCTTTCATCCTTTCAAGAAGCTCTTCACCAGTCATTCCTGGCATACGGTTGTCAAGCAGGGCAAGCTGGACAGGTTCATTTTGAAAAATTTTCAAAGCATCCTCTCCATTGGCAGCAGTGAGGGTAGAGTGACCCTGACATTCAAGAAAACCCTGGAGCATCTCCCGTTGGGTGGTATCATCGTCAACGATTAGAATTAACATTTAATCTCCTTTAACGGTAGATGGATAGTTGTTGAAATCTCTCTTGATTCTGTTATCTGCACAGTAATTTCGCCATCAAGAGTTTTAATGATATTTTTTACGATTGCCATCCCAAGACCCGTCCCTTCCGGTCGAGTGGTGAAATATGGCTCAAAAATTTTATGGGCGTTCTCTGGTGTAACAGGGCAGTTTCCATTTTTAAACAGCAGCACAAGGTATTGGTCATCCGTCATTGTCACTGAAATGTTGATAAATCCCACATCTGGTTGTGCTTCAACACTGTTTTTGATTATATTCTCAACCACCTGCCCCATAAGCTCGGGGTCGCTTTCAATCTCTCCATGATATTGGATATCAAGCGTGACATCAATTTGTTGGGTCAAACATCTTTTTTGATAGAGATTGAAAATATCAACAAGCAGGGTTTCAGGGATAAATAGCTTAATTTTGGGTATTCGAGGTTTGGCATAATTGAGAAGTCCTGTCACACTGCTGTTTGCCCGTTTTACAGCTTCTGACATCTGTCTGACAAGTTTTCTATGTGCCTCGGACTCGCACCCGTTTTCAAGTGCAATACGTTGAAGCCCCATGCTCAGGGAGTTAAGCGGGTTTCTGATCTCATGTGCGATTGCGGCAGCAGACTTGCCAAGTGTTGCATTTTCACGCTGTGCCGCAAGCTCCCGCTCAAACTGCTTGACCCTATCAAGGGCAGCGGTCTGGTAGCGATGAAGCACAAAGGAGAGAACAATACCTGCCATGATAAGAAAAAAGCTGAAAATGTAGAAGTGAATCGTAAGTTGCCTTATGGATTTGCCAAGCTGGCTTGCATCAACATCAACATTTATGTGCATATCCTTAACCTTGATATTTTTTATGCCAGGCACTGTTGAGATGGCTTTTATGATATTGTCTAAACCCAAATTTTCAGTTATTGCAGCGATTTTATCATCCCTTATTCCAAGGGTAATGCAGTCTGGATAGTCAGGTACTCTCCAGATAAGAAGATAGAGATGATATTGAGGAAGGTGTTTAAGGTAGGGGGTCAGATTTTGGGAACAGGACTCTGAGAATGAATCAATTGAGGATGTTGTTGTTGCTGATTCTTCTCTAAAATCGTTTGGCAACCAGTTTTCAGGGGCGTGAACAGATACTGAAGCGATATTATTATCACCATTTCTTGTGATACTGATTCCAGCAAGCCCGCTTTCTCTTGTAAATGCAGTCAATTCCTCGGTGCTGAACGGTTCAACCATATCAAGATAGGCAACAAAACGGGCAGTATTTTCAAGAAGACTCTGGAGGATATTTTCAATGGATTGCTCAGCCTCAATCGTGCCACTGGCATTCAGGCTGACAATTTTTGAAACAACGTCTGCATGCTGGTTAGCATTAAAGAGAAACGAATTTTTAACAACATGAATCTGCCACGAAAAATAGGCACAGACAGCCATAAAAAGCAGCATAAAGACCATAGCATTGGCAACCCACAAGGGTCGTTGTTTTTTAGAGTTACCCACGCCCCGCTCCTCTTGAAGGTGGTGGATGGGAATTTATTCTTCGTTTCAGACGTTTGCGAACACCTGTAGGATCATCTCCTGTTCTGTAGGACATCCCTGAAATTTTCCCCCTGATTACTGATATTTTTGTGATGTTCTCAATATGTTTTGTATCAGAACTTTGTGTATCAATACCCTGTTGCCTGTCTATAACTCCCCATATCCTTATAATATCACCCTGTTTGAAAGAGCCTGGTATAGATTCCAAGTTATAGATAAGGGTCTCATTGATATTTTTTTGTTTTCCATCAATAACCTCAAGAATCATCCGGTGTTGGCTTTCATCAATTGAGATGATACGAACCAGGAACAGATCCTCTTTCTCCTCTGAGTGTACAGGTGCTCCAGCACAGAACAAGATTAGAATTGTTATAATGCCCAGGAAAATCCGCATTGCAGCACCCTCTGGTTGTAGGATTCGTTGTTCAGGGGATATTCTCCATGCTCTATTAAAAAATCGGTAAATATCTCAATATTGTTCCAGAAGTAAACAAGTCTCATGTCAAGAGAAGTGGTACAATTGATATCTCTGATATTCAGGAGATTATTATTGATATATGCAGCAGAAAGCATTGAAATTGCAGAGTCATTCCAAAGCTGCTCATTTACATTAAAATATTTTCTTCGCTCCACCTGTGTATCCATCAGAAATTGCCACTGGCTTGCAAAATCCCATACAATCTTTATATTAGGCGTCAACTGCCAGAAGGATTCTGCATCAAGTGAGGAAACCAGATATTCGTATTTTAAACCGGCAGATGCGGTAAGCGAGGGCAGAAGGAAAATGTCGAGGCGTGTTTTTAACAACATGTTCAGATCATCACGGGCACTGTATATCTCCTGTAATGGCTGATTCGAGATATCCATGTCAGACAGGGAGATGTTGTTCATGTCACTGTTTCCACCGTTATTCATGTTTCCATTCCTGCCGATATTCACCTGTATATTACGTGCTTCATGAAAAAAAAGAGGGGCATCTTTAAGGTAGCTGATACGTTGCCATGAGTGTTCAAATGCAAGAGTGTATCTGCCGGAAAGCACGATTTCTCCGACTGCCCCGAGTGTGAACTCATCTCTCTCATCCGGTTCAATCATTGAATCCCTGTAGAGCAGTGCATTGGTAAAAAGGTAAGAGGTAAATCTTTTGCCTGAAACAGCGGGAGAGAGTGAAATTCCAAGGTTGAACTGATGGTTGTCAGGCATCTCCCAGAGATTCAGGTAGGTGACAGATGGCGAAACATCAATGGTGCATTTATCGGCAATGGTAAATCCCTGTTCCAACGACAAGGTATGAATGGAAAACGGAGAGCCTTTGATATCCTGATCAGGTTGAGATACGGATGGTCTGGACTCAAGAGCAGGATTTGAGTTGTATCCGACAGACGAGGTAAAAAGCAGCTCTGTGGCAAATGCCCTGTTTCCGGTCACCTTCCATTCAGGAGCAGAGATACCGGTGGCTATAAAAATGGATGGAATGATAATTGAGCAAAGCCTGAAATTCGACAGGACGCGAAAAAAAATCATAATACAATAATACCCCCCCGTTTGGCTTGTTTATTAACTTGTGTCTCTCAGAGTATATTTGACACTTTAGGTTTCTGAAGAAAACCATACACACAATCAGGGAAAAAATAAAGACGTTCCTGATCGCCTGGAACGTCTTTACTGTATGATATTGGAGGAAAATGTTATCAGTGGTTAAATTACATTAGAGACATGCTCCCTGATGGGCGTTAGCCCTGCCACCATTGCCGCTAAGATTACCTCTTTCTCCTTCCCAAAGAGGTTTTCCATCAGCATCCAGAAGTGTAACTGTAGTCTCACCGGTTCTAACTGTGGCTGCAAAGTATATCTTGACATCATTAACAGTAAGAGCATAACCAGTTACAGTAACAGAAACACCAACAGCAGGCTGAGTTGCTCCAAGAGAATCCCAATACATTGGAGG
>CAXNND010000254.1:0-4020 GCA_964203105.1 Desulfamplus sp. | reverse complement strand
GGCTCAATTCCAGGGTTGCTGAGTTTCCTTGGATATCATGATTTCAATGCTACTGTCAGGGGAATCAACGATTTTCCGGCAGATGAAAGACCACCCGTTGCCATAACCTTTGCAGCATTCAGAACCATGGTTGGACTTGGCACCCTGTTTATAATCATGATGGTTTATGGCTGGATCAGAAGGGACAAACTTATGGACTCCCCGGGTTTTCTGAAAATCATGCTCTATTCCATTCCACTTCCCTATCTTGCCATTGAGACAGGCTGGGTTCTTGCAGAGGTGGGACGCCAGCCCTGGATTGTTTATGGATTGATGAAAACATCGGATGCAGCATCACCTGTTGCCGGATATCAGGTTATGATCTCGTTGATTGCGTTCATTCTGATTTACGGTCTTCTTGGCGGTGTTGGGTATTATCTGATTGGAAAACATGCCATAAAGGGTCCTGTTCCAATAAAAGCGGATTGATGTAACGCATTAACATTCGAGATTAGATGAAGATTCACTATGTTGGATTACTGGCATGGATTAAAATCAGTTTTTTATATAAAACGTGACTACAGTAGATTAAAGGCTACGGTAGATTAAAAAAGAATTAAAAAGGAGTTTATAAAAATGATTCTCGAAACTATATGGTTTTTTCTATGGGGACTTTTGTGGGCTGTATTCTTCATGACAGACGGTTTTGATTTTGGCGTAGGAACCCTTTACCCCTTTCTTGGCAAATCCGAAGATGACAAGAAATCTATGATTAACTCAATCGGACCATTCTGGGATGGCAACGAGGTCTGGCTTATTACCGCAGGCGGTGTAACCTTTGCAGCATTTCCCAAGGTCTATGCAGTTATGTTCTCCTCTCTTTACACTCCGCTTCTGCTGATTCTCTTTGCCCTGATTCTAAGGGGAGTTGCATTTGAATTCAGGGGACAGATTGAAAGCCCTGGATGGAAGAGAATATGGGACACCTGTATCTTTATTGGCAGTTTTATTCCTGCCCTTCTTTTTGGCGTTGCTTTTGCCAATATCTTCAGAGGAATTCCATTTGACGGTCAGGGACTCTATCATGGAAATATTCTGATGCTTCTTAATCCATACGGACTTCTTGGAGGCGTTCTCTTCCTTTTGCTGTTCATGCTTCACGGTGCAAACTGGCTGGCAATGAAAACCGATGGAGACCTTCATGCACGAGTCACAGCCCTTGCAGAAAAAATATGGATGGCTCTTGTACCGGTAGCTGTTATTTTTCTTGTTGCATCTGCATTTGCCACACGTCTCTATGAAAATTATTTGGCTACCCCGCAGTTTATTATAGTTATTGTAATTGCTGTGGCTGACCTTCTTTCCATCAGGGTCTATCTTTCAAAGAAGGCATACTTCAGTGCATGGTGTGCCTCTGCCGTTACTATTGTCAGTTGCACCTTTTTTGGTGTGATTGGTCTCTTTCCTGTCATGTTTCCATCACTTTTGGATGCCAGGTATAATCTGACAGCATTCAACAACTCTTCAAGTCCTTTGACTCTTCAAATCATGCTTGGTGTGGTGGTTGTGTTTATTCCTGTGGTAATTGTTTATCAAATGTGGACATACAATCTGTTTAAGGGTAAATTGTCCAAGGAAGAGATGGAGTATTGATATTTACTCAATAATTTTATATCAAAGTAGAGACACACGGCTGCGTGCGTCTCTACAATTTTATCATTAAAGGAGTATTACAAAATATGAATATTGACAGAATAGTTTTTGCATTTGCCGGCAGCGTAATTCTTTTGAGTGTGATTTTTGCAGTCAGCCATAGCATTCACTGGCTATGGCTGACCGGTTTTGTTGGTGCCAATCTTGTTCAAGCCGCCTTTACAGGATTCTGCCCTTTGGCTTATGTGCTAAAATCGATCGGGATTGAGTCTGGCAAGGCATTTTAATTTGTATATTTGACGATTTCCTGTGAAAGGGATATCGACATGTGGGCAAATAATTAGTAAAGACTAATTAGGTAGTAAATTTTAAAATTTAGGAATTATAAGGAGAGTGGTAATTATGGACAAGTATGTATGCGATCTTTGTGGTTATGTTTATGATCCGGCAGTAGGCGACCCAGACAGTGGGATTGCTCCAGGTACAGCCTTCAAGGATATTCCAGATGACTGGAAATGTCCTGTTTGCGGTGCTTCAAAGGATGATTTTTCCAAAGAGTAGTAAGGGTTTCAGTTGATCAATAATAATAAAGCCCTGATATAAATGTCAGGGCTTTATTATTGATGCAACAAAAATCTACAGTTTTTTCAACATGCCAGCTCTTTTTTAAGCCAGTCTCTCACCTCACCCTCAACAGCAAACACCCCTTTATGCTTTCCATTGGACTCTATAAATTGTTTTTCAATCCTTTCTGGCATTCTGAAATTTGAAAGCTCTTCCGAGTCAAAACCTTTCCGTCTCACAAGCGAGACAATTGGAGGGTTCTTCCATGTGTTGATTGAAAAATAGACTGTTTCGTTATTGTGATCCCTATAATATGCCTGCCCTCTTAGCTGCCCCCACTCAAGATGGAGAGCAATTGCCTCTTCTGGAGTCATCTCCCAATCAACCGCATTTACAATATTCAGATTCTCTTTTATATCTTTAAGTCTCATAGTGTTACCTCCATGAAGTTATAGTTAGCTGTTCAACATTTACTTTAAAGATATCTTTATGCAATACCAATGCCAGTTAGATTGAATATCATTTATATTACCACGGAGAGGAAAGGTAACCGCCTGTAGTAAACGGTGTGGAGGAAGTTTCTCTTTTTTAAAGATTCGAAAGCTACGCAGTTTTAATACCCGCATACATCTCTATCTTTTCGATTATCCACTGGGGGATCATTGAGTCAATGAGGTCAATCTCCACAGGTTCTTTTTTTTCAGCTATCTTGTGGGTCGCCTGAAGCACCTTTTTATGTTCCTCCAGCTCTTTGGTAATTTCCAGACCTTTTGATCTTGTGCTTTCCAGCTCCTTTGCAAGATCCTCGATTTTAATCTCCACTCTTGCCATGGTGCGGTGACCTCCAGCAGAACCAATAAAGTCAAACGCCTCTTTTACAGCCTTACCCGCACTTTTACGCAGACCGTCATTTCTTACGATGATAACCAACTTTTTATCATAGATACCCGAGACAATACTCCAGTTGGCACTGTCAACCTTCATGAAAAAATCGGCTGTAATAACGCACTGGTCAGGGTTCTCAATTTTTCCTGCGTATGAATATACCCTGTGGTTGATGATTTTTTTTCTTTTGATAGTTTTTGCAATAAAATCAAGATCCTTTTCCCTGAATTCAGAATTTTCAATTCTGGCAATTAAAGAGGGGTTGGCATATCTGTAAAGAAACTGAAATGCTCGCACATCTTCCATTGCTGTATGACGCAAAAATCCTTTTGTATCTGTCTTGATTCCCATTATCAGGGCAGTTGCAAGATGTTCTGATGGTTTGATTTCCGCGGCTTTTATATATTCGGTCATCATTGTTGAACATGCCCCATATTCAGAACGGATATCATTAAAATTGGCACAGTTGCAGGAGACAGGATGGTGATCAATAATGGCATCATAGCGAAACATGGCAAAACATTCATGGTGGTCGGGTTGTGAATCAACAACGACAAATTTATCAAATTTTCTCTCATCAACCACTTTGACAGGTATAATGTCTATATCAAGTACACGGAGCATTGTCAGGTTATCCGGCCTTTTCATTTCGTTGAAATAGGTAATTTTGACCTCGCTTACCTTTCTCCACAAAAGACGCTTTACTGCCATGGCACTTGCAATGGCATCAGGGTCAGCATTGATAACAACAAGAACCTTGTTGTCTGATGAAAAAAGAGAGAGGAACTTTTCAAGTCTTTGGATTTGGCTCATGTTGTTGCCTTCTGTTCTGATTGCTCCAAATATTAATATAGATAGATTAGGTAACCTTTAAAAGGTTGCCTAATATTTAAGATTGTCTTGTATTGATGTTGCTGAAAAAAAGAGTAACAACAATAA
>CAXNND010000253.1:0-4036 GCA_964203105.1 Desulfamplus sp. | reverse complement strand
GAGCTGACACGAGCTTTCTATCCGCCGCTTGAGATGCTTTGTACCCTTCATCTTGATATGCAGTCAATAGAGCAGGGGTATGTGAGTGTGGTTCAAAACAAGGTTTCTGAACATGAATAAGTAATCTTGCGTGAATAATATTATTAATTGGCATTAATGAACAGCAAGAACAAGAGCAACAAAAAAATAAAGCTTTAATCAAGCTTACACCTTTTAACAGAAATTGAGAATCAGATGAATAAAGCATACGGATTGGCACTGCTCACCGTCCTTTTCTGGTCAACTTCGGCAACTGCATTTAAACTCTCCCTTAAATATTTAGATGTTCCACAACTGCTCTTTTACTCAAGTTTAGTCTCTACAGTTGTGATTGCTGCAATCCTCAGAGTGCAGGGAAGACTTGCACATGTACTTGACCTTGAACGCAAAGATTACATCAATGCGTTTTTGCTTGGATTATTAAACCCTTTTATCTACTATCTGATGATTTTCAAAGCCTACGATCTGCTGCCTGCCCAGATTGCCCAGTCTGTAAATTACACATGGGCGATAATGCTTACGCTCCTGTCCGTTCCCCTTCTGAAACACCCGTTTGGCAAAATTGACTTTGTTGCAATGCTCATCTGCTATACAGGTGCTGTAATTGTCTCCACACATGGAGATATATCAGGTTTCAGGACGTTGAGCCTCAACGGTCTTCTTTTAGCACTTGGCAGCACTGTTGTATGGGCACTTTACTGGATTTTCAATGTCCGTATGCCACGAGATCCTGTTGTTGGACTTTTCCTCAATTTTTTTTTCAGCCTTCCTCTGACTGCAATATCATGTATATGGTTTTCAAGTGTAACCGATATATCACTTAAAGGGTTTGCCGGTGCTGTCTGGGTAGGATGCTTTGAATTCGGATTTACCTTTGTCATCTGGCTGACAGCCCTGAAACTGAGCAACAATACCGGTAAGATTGTTAACCTTATCTTTTTAACACCGTTTGTCTCATTGATATTTATCAGATTCTTTTTGAACGAGACGGTATTCCTGTCAACATTTATCGGACTTGCATTTATTGTTTCAGGGCTTGTTTTGCAAAAATCCTCAGCGTAATAAAGTAACTTTACCTCTTTCACCCATATCCTAATAAGTAGAGTGGAAGATTGATATCAGCCGAACCATTGTTTTTCATAACCTTGATTGCTATAAATATTTCTATGATTTACATAAAAAGGAGAAAAAACATGAGTGAGTATCCAAATATTTTTGAAGGAAGTTATAACCCATTTGAATCTTTATCAGTTCTATTGAAAAATGAAAAGGAACGTGTTGAAAAGGCTATTAAGACACGAGGGCATTTTAATCCTGTTGATTTAAGCAAAAAACGCCCTCTAACAATTGGTTTTGCACCGGGAGATGGCATTGGTCCGATTGTTGCAAATGCTGCACGCACCATTCTTGAGACACTGCTGGCAAAAGAGATTGTAAAAGGGGAGATTACTGTTGTTGAGATCCCTGATCTCACCATAGAAAAGAGACTTGAGCTTGATGTTGTGGCTCCCCAAACCTCAATTGATGCTATTGACAGATGTGATGTCATATTAAAGATGCCTCTTGAGACCCCTGACAGCTCAAAATATCCAAATGTCCCAAGTGCCAACGTCTGGATGAGACAGTATATGGATCTCTTTGCCTGTCAGAGAGGGATAAAAAATGAAGAGTTGGAAATCGACTTTGCCGTTTTTAGATGTAATCTTGGCACGCCGTATCAGGATGCAAAGTCAGCAGGTGTCTCTCTTCTGAATGGTCAGGAGGAGTATGCAATCTGCTTCTGGCCACAGGCAAGAATTGATATTGAGAGACTCACGCATCTTGCATGTCTCCATGCAATGGAGCAGAGTTTGAAAAACAGGAAATCAGGTGATGACAGTGGACAACAGAACAGCACTCCGGCGGTGGTTCTCAATTTCAAGGATAATGTGATCAAGCCTGATGCAGCATCTCTGAACTGGGCAAAAGCCTATATTGACAGACATTTTCCTGAAATAGACTATCTCTCTGTCAAACCTGATGATTTTTCCTACACAGTTACCCAGCCATCAAAACTTCAATCAATGAGAGGAGAAAAAACTGGCAGGGAGTTTAAATTGACCACAATGGTATGTAATAATATTGTCGGGGATATGGCAGGCGATGAGGCTGGAATGTATGTTGGAGGAATTGGTGGTGTGGGTTCTGCCAATATATCATTTTCCCAGGGGATGTTTGAGGCAGGCGGCGGTACAGGCACAAGGATGATGCTTGAAAACAGGGGACATTTTGCATCACCTGTTGCAGTTGCCAAAGCGACGGGTGAGCTGCTTGAGTTTATTGGCTATCCAAAGCTCAAAGGCGATGTGTTTGCTGCTGTGGATGCTCTGACCTGTGAAAAGCTGGTGCCTGATGGTGGAAAAAATGGTGTGACCTGTGAGCAGGCGACTGAATTTCTGCTTAAAAAAATCAATAACTCTTGAAAGGGTTTAAAGACTCTTGAAGGCACTTAACAAGAGTTGCAATATTTAAGAACTTAAGGACTCTGTCAATGGAATTTCAGTTTGAGTGGTCAGTATTTTTTCAAAGCATTCCCATGCTCATGCGTGGGGTTAAATTTACTATTGTCATAACCCTTGGAGGCCTGTCCCTGGGCTTTTTTCTCGGAACACTTGTTGGGCTTATGAAACTTTCCAGACATGCCCTTCCAAGAGCTGCGGCACTCACATACATTGAGGCTATCAGGGGCACTCCAATGCTTGTGCAGGCAATGTTTTTATACTATGGTGTGCCAATGGCTCTGGGGATCAGAATTTATCCTATTACTGCGGGAGTTATTATCATAGCTGTCAACTCAGGTGCATATATTGCTGAAATTGTACGTGGTGCTGTCCAGTCTATTGATCCCGGTCAGACCGAGGCTGGTCGTTCTATTGGTCTGACCCGCTCCCAGACAATGCTCTATATTATCTGGCCACAGGCATTCAAAAGAATGATTCCGCCCCTTGGTAATCAATTTATCATCAGCCTGAAAGATACCTCTCTTCTGATGGTCATTGGCGTTGGTGAGTTGCTCCGAACTGGTCAGGAGATTGTTGCGGTCAATTTCAGGGCTTTTGAGGTATATCTTGCTGTGGCTGTGGTCTATCTTGCCATGACGCTCTCAATTGCAAAGGGGCTACGTATGGTTGAAAACCATCTTAATATGAGAACAACACGCTGAAAACAATCGTATTTTAATCAAATCAAAATGGACACTAAAGATATGACAATGATTAAAATCATCAACCTCCACAAGAGCTATGGTGATCTTGAGGTGATAAGGGGTATTGATCTTGATATCAAATCAGGTGAGGTTGTCTGCATCATAGGACCTTCAGGCTCAGGAAAATCTACAGTGCTTCGCTGCATCAACCGTTTAGAAACACCAACATCAGGCAAAATAGTTGTTGATGGCAAGGATATCATGGATCCGAACACTGACATTAACCATGTTCGCACAGAAGCTGGAATGGTTTTTCAGCAGTTTAACCTCTTTCCACACATGAACGTATTGAGCAATGTGACACTGGGACCTGTCAAGGTGAGAAAAATGGGAAGAGCAGATGCTGATAAATTAGGTATATCTCTGCTCAAAAAAGTGGGACTTGCTGATAAGGCACGCAATTATCCAGATCAGCTTTCAGGTGGACAGAAGCAGCGGGTGGCAATTGCCAGAGCCTTGTCACTAAAACCAAAGGTGATTCTATTTGATGAACCAACGTCAGCCCTTGACCCTGAGCTTGTGGGTGAAGTGCTGGAGGTTATGAGGCAGCTTGCATCAGAAGGGATGACCATGGTGGTGGTCACACACGAAATGGGTTTTGCAAGGGATGTCGCGGATCGGGTCATATTTATTGACAAGGGGGTGATTCAGGAGGAGAACAGTCCAAAAGAATTTTTCTCCAATCCGACCAATCCAAGGCTTAGGGATTTTTTAGGCAAGGTATCAGAACATTGAAAAAAATTGTTGGGTCTA
>CAXNND010000252.1:0-4061 GCA_964203105.1 Desulfamplus sp. | reverse complement strand
TTGAGATACACAAGAGCAATATTCTTCTGATCGGACCGACTGGCTGTGGAAAAACCCTCCTTGCCCAGACGCTTGCAAAATTTCTTGATGTGCCATTTACAATTGCTGATGCAACATCTCTTACCGAGGCAGGTTATGTAGGCGAAGATGTTGAAAATATTGTCCTCGCACTTGTCCAAAATGCAGATTATGATATTGAAAAAGCCCAACGGGGGATAATCTACATTGATGAGATTGACAAAATTTCTCAGCGGGGAGACAACCCGTCAATTACCAGGGATGTTTCAGGCGAAGGTGTTCAGCAGGCACTTTTGAAGATTATCGAGGGGACAACCGCAAGTATTCCTCCCAAAGGGGGACGCAAGCACCCTCAGCAGGATTTTGTGAAAGTTGACACGTCAAACATTCTATTTATCTGCGGTGGAACATTTAACGGACTTGAGAAGGTAATTCAGCGAAGGGTCAGCAACAAATCAATGGGTTTTGGGGCAAAAGTGACCAGCCGTCAGGAGAAACCAATTGGAGAGCTACTTCAACAGTTAAAACCCGAAGACCTGATTCGTTTTGGTCTTATTCCTGAATTCTTGGGAAGACTTCCTGTAATTGCATCGCTTGGGGAACTTAACGAATCTTCTATTATAAAAATTCTTACTGAACCCAAAAATGCCCTGGTCAAGCAGTATCAACGGCTTTTTGAGTTTGAAGGGATAAATCTTCAATTCACTGACGAAGCATTGGTTGCAATGGCAAAAGAGGCTGTAAAGAGAAAATCTGGTGCCAGAGGACTTCGTGCCATCATGGAGGAGACAATGCTTGATATAATGTATGAGCTGCCCTCCATAGCAGATGTTAAGGAGTGTATTATAGGAGAAGAGGTGGTGCTGAACCATGAACAACCTATCCTTCTGTTTGAGCAGGCAAAGAAGAAAGCGTAATAGCCTCTTGTTGTTTAAGCTCAAAAACGCCTTTCCCACATTCAAATACACAGAGACCTTAACTATTCACGATGATCAATATATCAAAGTTTTTTAATGCAGACGATTCCGATACTCAAGGCAACTCCCGTAGAGAAGATATACGGGAGTTGCCACTTCTTCCATTACGGGATATGGTTCTGTTTCCACATACAGTTTCACCTGTATTTGTTGGCAGAATAAAATCGATAAACGCCCTTTCCCAGGCAATGGGACGAGATAAACATATTTTTCTTGTAACCCAGAGCAGCCCTGATATCATAAAACCTAAGATCAATGATATATACCAGACAGGCACAGAGGCATCCATCTCGCAGATTTTAAGGCTTCCTGACGGGACTGTTAAAGTTCTTGTTGAAGGGATACGCAGAGGCAGAGTGAGCAGTATTCATGATCTTGAATCTGCGGGCTATATCTCGGTTAAATTTTTTCCGTTTATAGAAATTCAGATGGAACAGGCTCAGGCTGAAGCTGCAATCAGAACAGTGGCTGAAGCCTTTCACAACTATGCAAAGCAGTCCGGTACTATCCCGAAAAATCTTTTGCAGAATCTCAGGGCTCTTGCTGCTGATCCATCCCAATTTGCAGATACCCTCACCTCACAGATGCCTTTTAAATTATCTGACAAGCAGAAACTTCTGGATACAAGCTCCCTCGAAGAGCGATTTATGCTTCTTCTGAAACTTATCGAACAGGAGATTGAGGTCTTTGCCATGTCCCAGAAGATCAAGGGCAGGGTAAAAGAGCAGATGGAAAAGCTCCAGAAAAAGCACTACCTGAATGAACAGATGCTGGCAATACGCAAGGAGATGGGGGAAGAGCTTGAGCCACAACAGGAGTTCAAACTTCTTGAAAATCAGGTAAAACGTAAAAAATTACCCAAAGAGGCTGCCGCAGTTGTTCGACAGGAGCTTGAAAAATTTAAAAAAATGTCCCCGATGTCCTCTGAAGCAACTGTCGTAAGAAATTACATTGAGTGGATTCTTGCCCTTCCATGGTACAAAAAAAGCAGAAGTAAAATAGATATTGATGAGGCAGAGACTATCCTCAACAGGGACCATTATGGGCTTGATAAACCAAAAGAGAGAATTCTTGAATTCCTTGCAGTTCAGATGCTGGTTAAAAAGATTAGAGGTCCTATACTCTGTCTTGTGGGTCCTCCAGGTGTTGGGAAAACATCTCTTGCACGTTCGGTTGCGAGTGCAATGGGACGCTCGTTTGCAAGGATATCACTTGGAGGTGTCCGTGATGAGGCTGAAATAAGAGGACACAGAAGAACTTATATTGGGGCAATGCCAGGAAAAATCATCCAGACATTGAAGAAAACAGGCTACAACAATCCAGTTTTCTGTCTTGATGAGGTGGATAAAATGAGCACGGATTTTCGTGGTGATCCATCATCGGCTCTGCTTGAGGTTCTTGATCCCGAGCAGAATCAGACATTTAATGACCATTACCTTGATATTGAGTATGATCTCTCTGATATTCTTTTTATAACAACTGCAAATACGCTCCATGACATTCCTGCCCCTCTTCAGGATAGAATGGAGATTATCCGTATTCCTGGCTATACCGAGAATGAAAAAGAGCAGATTGCTCATGGTTTTCTCATTCCCAAACAGATTGAGCTTAATGGACTTGGATTTTTGCTTCCCCAATCTACGCTCTTCTCCAAAGATGCTGTTCTCTCAATTATCAGAAAATATACAAGAGAGGCTGGGGTCAGAAATTTGGAGCGTGAAATATCTTCCGTATTAAGAAAGGTCGCAAAAAAAATTGTCCAAACAGGGGATAAAATTACTCAAACAGGAGATGATATTGCTCAAACAGGAGAGACTGTTTGGGTAAACAATAAAAAAATAGAGACCATCACTTCAGAATCCTTGATTGACTATCTTGGAAAGCCAAGGTTCAGAAATGGTGTTCTTGAAAAAGAGGACAGAGTTGGGATCGTCAATGGTCTTGCATGGACACAGGCAGGCGGTGAGTTGCTCACGATTGAAACTGTCACCATGCCTGGCAAGGGAAATGTATCTGTAACCGGAAAACTTGGCGAAGTTATGAAAGAGTCTGCAAGTGCTGCAATGAGCTATGTCCGTTCACGCTCTGATGCACTTGGTATCCGTCAGGATTTTTACAAGGATCTTGATATCCATATCCATGTTCCTGAAGGTGCTATTCCAAAAGATGGTCCGTCTGCCGGTATTGCAATGTGCACGGCACTGGTTTCGGTATTGACCGAAAGACCGGTAAAAAGAAAAACAGCAATGACAGGAGAGATTACCTTAAGAGGCAGGGTGATTCCCATAGGGGGACTGAAAGAGAAGCTGATAGCCGCACATGCAAGTGGTATTAAAATGGTTATCATCTCAAAGGATAATGAAAAGGATCTTTCAGATATACCAACCTCAATACAGGATGAACTTGAAATTGTGCTGGTCGAAGATATGGAGGAGGTATTGGCAATGGCTTTATCTGACAAAATAGAGACAATGACAATGTGAGTTGATTTTTTTCTTGACACCAAATCTCAATACTGCTAAATAGGGTCTCACTTTTGAGGTGAGGGCGAATAACTCAGTTGGTAGAGTGCAACCCTTACAAGGTTGAAGTCACAGGTTCGAGCCCTGTCTCGCCCACCACTCACCAAAAAGTAAATATTACGCGGGGGCGTAGTTCAGTTGGTTAGAACGCCTGCCTGTCACGCAGGAGGTCGCCGGTTCGAGCCCGGTCGCTCCCGCCATAAAATTGCTAAAAAGCGGATAGTTTATACTATCCGCTTTTTTTATTTTGTTCTATCCTCAAACAAACTTGCAAAAAAGCTGAAAACCGATTAATTTACCCGAACCGCCAAGATTTATGGAGCACGCAGATTGGCAGATTGACTGACCTGCTAACTTTATGAGTTGTTTGTGTCCAAGGTTTTATTAACAATAGAGTTCCTGCAAAACTTGAATTGCTCCCTTGAGTTTACTGGATAGCAAATGTGTTTTGCAGGAGGTCAAATATTCCTAAACCTCGATAACTATTACGGAGGAAACGATTGTTCACTGAAACTGTATCATATCAGGCAGCACTCTTTGCTGG
>CAXNND010000251.1:0-4074 GCA_964203105.1 Desulfamplus sp. | reverse complement strand
TTTGATGCTGATTTAGGTCTTGCCAATATAAATATTCTTCTCAAAATTTACCCTGAATACAATCTCAAAGATGTAATATTGCACCATAAAAATATCAAAGAGATTATCATTGAGGATTATGAGGGAATTGATATCATACCTGGAAGTTCAGGGGTTGAAGAGATGGCAAACCTTACACCTGAACAGATTGTAAACCTTATCAGGCAATTTTCCAAACTTGATGCCTATGATTATTTCATAATTGACACTGCAGCCGGTATCTCCAAAGATGTGATCTCATTCTGTCTTGCATCATCAGAGCTTATGGTAATCATCACGCCTGATCCCACATCCCTTACCGATGCCTACTCTCTTCTTAAAATCCTTACACTTAACGGGTTCAAGAACTCTGTTATGGTTGTTATCAATCAATCTCCAGGGCTTCAGAGTGCAAAAAATGCCCTTGGTAAATTTGTGGCAACCACAACAAAATATCTTGGACTAAAACTTATTCCTGTTGGAGTAATTGGCAGAGATCAGAATGTTGTCTCTGCTGTTTCAAGGCAAAAACCATTTATCATGCTGTATCCAAGCACCTCAGCATCCAAAAGTATCAAAAATATTGCTCAGAACCTTATACGAAAAGAGCGTGAGGGGGTGGTCACCTTTACCATGGAGACATTTTGGGAAAAATGCCTCAGTTTTTTCACAAGAACACTTAAGACTGGAGTGAGAAAAACCACTATATCTGCACCATTTTTGTCTGAACCTGAAATAGAAGCGGATCCCCTCATGGCAAGACCATCTGAATCTGCTACGCAAAGCAGGCTTCCTCTCAATGAATTGACTGAGCTTCCCCTGCCTGAGCCACAGAATAAAAATCTTCCTGCTAAAGAACAAATGGTTAAAGATGAGACAGAACTTCCTGATAGCACACAACTTATAGCTAAGACAAACCAGCTTTTAACACAGGTTGCACAGAGTATTGCATCTGTGGCAAGTGAGCTCAAAGAGATGCGAGAGATGTTTGCAAAGAGTCAGTACCGTCCCGAAAATATGGAGGAGTTGCCACTGCCTCAGGAAAAGTATGTTGATAATGCCTTGACCGTTGAAAAGGATAGGCAGCAGTTGACTTCACTTCTTTCAGGCTACTCCATGTTTCAATCTCTGGATGACAACGAGATAAAAAATATTGTGGAGATTCTCAAGCTCAGGGAGTATCAACAGAATGAAGTTGTAATTCAAAAGGGAGAACCAGGGAAAAATCTTTTTATAATTGTCTCTGGTAAGGTTGAAGTTATTGATGATCAGGGGGTAGTATTGGATACAATGGGAAGCGAGGATGTGTTTGGAGAGATGAGCCTGATAAGCGGTGACCCTGTAAATGCAACCATAAAAGTGGTTGAGACTGCAAAGCTGCTCTATCTTAACGGAAAAGAGTTTATCTCCATGCTGCGTAGGTATCCGCCACTTCAGATGTACTTTGCGAGGCTTTTGAGTAAACGTCTATCCAACCGGCTTAAAAAAGCAGATATGGCAAAGGCTGAGTACCTGCAGTCAGGTCTTACCGGTGATATTGCCGATACCAATATCACAGAGCTGTTGCAGATGCTCAATATGGGGCAAAAGACGGGTGTGATCTCATTCAGATTTCCAGATGCTAATGCCACAATATCATTTCACAATGGAGAGATAGTAGCGGCACAGTATAAACAGGCAGTCGATAAAGAGGCATTTTATAAAATCATGATGGCAACTGAGGGAAGATTTACATACACATCCGCCCTTCCGCCAAAGGATCTGCACAAACCGGCTATTGGCCATTTTATGAAGCTGCTGATGGAAGGGATAAGTTTTACTGATGATCAAGGGGTAGATGCAAGGCATTAGCAGATTTAAGGAAACTATTTTTAAAATAAGCAAAAATTACTACAATATAAGTCTATATTACATTTTCAGGTTCTGCTTTTCTTTATCGCTGTGATGGTCAAATTTTTTAATCTTTGCATCAACTGTTTTATCTGATCTGAAAAAAGATGAGTCTGACTTTTATCCCAGTCAACATATATAAGTCCAACTTTTTTCTTCTCAACAACAACAGGGTAAATGGCAAAAGATTTCCCAAAATTACCTTTGATATACCAGTCAGGAATTCTGCTGTTAGAATTTTTGTCACTTACATCCTCTACAACAATATCAAGTCCTGTACTCAAAGCTTTATTGAAAGTATCATCGCTATTTGAAACCACAAATCTGAAATCCTTGCTAAACATCTCTGATTCATCTCCAAGAACAAACCTCGCTTCCATCATCCCGTTGGTTTTATTCATAATACAGATTGAAATTCTGGAAAAAAAGAACCCTTTGTATATGGTGGTCACTATCAGATGGAGGACTTCACTCAGTTTAAAGCTATAAGTCAGAGCATTATCAATTGTTTTAATCTGGTTTTCAATCCAGATACTCTTGTCATCTGAAGCTGGTCCGGCAGATGGAGCGTACCCGCCTGCTAAGTTAGGCTGCGTAGCCGACCCAAGATTATTGCGGTCAAATCTGCTGTTTTTAAGGTTAATTTTTAAAACCTTGGCATGATTTTCCACCTTTGTTATAGCACTATTAAGGAGTTCATCAGCACCAGACAGTCCGACATTGAGAAAATTGCCATAACGCCGGACAATATCCTCAAGTTGTCGCTGCCTTAATATTTCGCTGTTCCCCCAGTCGATATTACACATCTCGCTTGTGAAGGATGCCACAAGACGTTTACGGCTCTGGGTTGTTAATACTTTGGGATCTGCTGTGGCAAATTCTTTAAAAGGCTGAATGCAATCAACCACACTTTTAGGAAATCCCCATCCTGACACGATCCCCTTTCCAATTTGGGCAAATGAAGCACCAATCAGTTTTTTTGCAACCATATCCCTGTCAACCCCCTTATGTTCAGATATTCGACAAATTCGTTGGTATGCTTCCGGATCACAGAACAGAATGATCTGCTCTCCGATATCATAGAGCATTGCCACAAGCTGGAATTCATCAACCTCTTTGTAATTTGCCGATTCCGCTATCTCCTTTGCCATCATACCACGCATAAGGCTTGCAAGAGATTTTTCCTTGAGCAGCCTACTTTTTGAGATATCACGCATGAATTCAAAAAGTAGCAAGGTGGCTGCTGCCTGCTGAACCTCCTGTGTACCAAGAATTACCATTGCCTCTGCAATACTTGACACGCCTTTCTGACTGAACTGTCCATAATAGCAGGAGTTTACAATTGACAGTACTCTGGATGCCAAGGCAACATCCTTTAGTATAACCGATGCAATATCTCTTGTAGATGCATATTTCATTTTTATCACTCGGTTAATCTCTTCAACCTGTGCGGTAAATGTGTGAAGAAAACTCCCTGATTTCATCTTTTTATCCAGTTCTGCAATAATATTCGACAGTCGTACCTGATCATGGTTATCAGGTTCTAAGACTTTCCCGCTCTGTTTTATAAATGCCTGTGCACTTTGCTGAGGAGATTTGCTCTTTTTTTCAACAGAATCCTCTTGCTCATCAATCTCTGGCAGGTATGGAAGCTCAATCAGATCAAGTTCAATTCCTGCACCTATTTTAATATTCTTGTCCATTAGGGGTTATCTCCATTAAGCAGTTGATATCCTGTTTCTGGCTTGAGACATATTGTCTAAAGTCTGAATAAAATATCTTGTCAAGAACAAAACAATAAGATATTGGTCTCTACCAACAGGGTATTCTGAAATTACCTATTATAACAAAAGCACTAATATACTATTAGTTTATTATGGAGAGACCCGTGACATTTAAAATTAAATCAAAGCTGATTTTTGGTGCTTTGGCTATGGCTATTATTCTTATGTCGTCATCCGCAGCTATTGTAGCAGTTATTGTTGGAAAACAGACTCGTGCAGGAGTTGATACAGATTTGATCAAAACCACCAATATAATCAAAGAGGAGCTGTTATCACACAACAATGCCATCATTGAGCAGTGTAAAAGGCTTGTATCAAGCAGTGATATGGGTTCTGAAATAAAGTTCCTCCATGATTTCCCTGGAAAAGATGCAATGAGTAC
>CAXNND010000250.1:0-4076 GCA_964203105.1 Desulfamplus sp. | reverse complement strand
CAATATCATCAGCAGCCAGATTTTTTGCTATCTCTCTTGCTGCCTTTGTCTGCTCTCCTGAATGGCTCTCTGTCTGCAGGTCGCTTCTGATTTTTTCTGCAACTGACTCTCTGACAAATTCAAATCCGCTGTTTGCCATATATCCGTGTGCCCACTTCTCTTTTTGAGCAGCAACGATTTCAAGAGCATTTTGAAAGGCTTCTGGAGGTGGCAGATTTGGATTGCCGATACTGAAATCAAATACATTTTCGCTGCCATGTTTAGCTTTGAGGCGTGTTCCCTCTTCAAACATTTTGCGTATCCATGATGATTTTGAAAGTGTCTGTTCGATTTTTGATGCTATGGTCATAATAATTATCTCTCCTCGTTTTTAACTGCTTTGTTCTAAATTCTACTCAAAGCCTGCTCCAGATCAACAATCAGATCCTGCGAATCCTCAAGCCCCACTGATAAACGGATAAGTCCGTCATCAATCCCTGCTATTTTTCTCTCTTCCGGTGTCAGATGCTCATGGGTAATTGTTGGCGGGTGCATACAGATAGAACGGCTTGTGCCGAAGGTGACTGCATGAATAATGGTTTTAAAGCTGTTCATGGCTGCTGCTGCCCCTTTCATACCGTTTGAAACAACAAACGACATAAGACCACCGTGCATTCCATTCATCTGGTGACATGCCAACTCATGCTGAGGGTGTGTTGGAAGACCTGAATAGTTAACACGTTCAATCTTTGGGTGACGACTTAGATACTCTGCAACAGTCTGGGCATTTGAGCTGTGCCTTGCCATTCTCATTGAAAGGGTCTCAATATATTGAAGGGTCATCCACGCCTCCATGGGCTGAATGATTGAACCAAGAAATTCCGTGGTGTTCCAGCGGATATCCTCAACAAGAGGCTCCGGTCCTATAATTGCACCTCCAATTACAGTTGCATTGCCAGCAATGAATTTAGAGATTGAGAGAAGAACAAAATCTGCTCCAAGCTCCATGGGACGCTGAAGAGCTGCTGTTGCTGTGCTATTATCCACCAGAACAGGTGCACCTTTTGCATGGGCAACATCTGCCACAGCCTTGATATCTGTTATGAACAGACAGGGGTTGCTTGGGGTCTCGATCCAGACAAGCCTTGTCCTTTCGTCAATCTCATCACCCCATGATTGTGGATCAGATGGATTCTTTACAAATCTGAACTGCACATTGCATTTTTTTGGAAAAATGGAGGTCGCCTGTTTGTACCCTTCACCAAAGATATTGAGAGATGTGACCACGTTATCTCCAGGGTCAACCATTGTAAAGATCAGGTTGAAAAGTGCCTGAGAGCCTGAACCAGCAGTTATACATGCCTCTCCACCCTCAAGTGCAGCAAGCCTCTCCTCCAGAACTGTATTTGTAGGAGTCCTTGTGCGTCCATATACAGGACATGGAATCTCGTCAAATGTGTTGTAGGGAAATGTGATTGACTGAACAATTGGAGGGGTAAATGAGACAAAATCATTTTTGTTCTCCAATGGGTGAAATCCTGCATGAAGTGCACGGGTGTCAAATCCGGTTTTAACATTCTCCCTGATTGCACGCGGTTTTGTCGGGTCATATACCCAGTGGTCTCTTATAAAGAAGTGTTTGTCGTATTTTTTCATAATTTATTTGTATGCTCCCCAATATGCCATTTAAAAATTTGACAACTTTCAAAAAGCTGTCAAATCTGCAATAAAAATATTTAAGTGTATTATATTATTTCCTTGTATCAATCCAGGTCTGCTCACGCTCTACAATGGCTTTAATCTTCTTTTGAACATCTTCGGGAAGAGTTTTAGGTGTATATCTTGCAAGAATCTCATCCACCATTTTTGCTGCCCTTGCCTCCATTGTAAGACTGCCTTTTTTCTGCCACTGTGCATATCCACCCTTGTCAAACAGCTTTGAGTAAAATGGCTCTTTATAGTGTCTTATTGTGTGTGGGTGCTGTAGATACGATCCAGTTGGTCCAAGTTCCTCTGTTACATCAAGGGCAAGAGTCTCATCATTTACAGTTACACCGCTGGTTGCAGCACGAAGAAAACCGATAGTTTCATTTGCAATCACCTGAAGCTGCAAAGAACCCTGAAGTCCAGACTCCATGAATCCAACATCATGGACAATATTTGCACCATGAAGAAGTGCGGTCATAAGGCTTATGGTCATCTCAATTGCTGCCTGCTGATCCAGAACTTTTGAATCAGTTGAGCCACCAAGACCAAACACCGGCAGATCGTAATATTTGCCCATGGTTGTTGGGATACCCTGCTCATCGGCAAGAACGTAGTTGCCAACCATTGTCTGGAGGTTATAGGGACCACCGTTCCATCCTGGAAGTGCAATTGGAGAGCCTTCACGCACCAACTGGGAGAGCACCACACCAAGCATGATACCTGCATTCATGTTAGCCATGCAGCCTGCCGCAGTTGCTGGAGAGTTGACACCACCGGCATTGAGTGGAATCCAGAGTTGTGGAAGACCTTTACGTGCAAGATATATACATTTCTGTAGAGCCTCTTCATTGGCAATAAGCCCTGATGTTACATTGATATAACATGTGGCAAACGGATATTTTTTGAACTCATCTTCACCCCCTGCAACTGCTTCGCACATCTCGACCGCAGCCTTGCATCCTTCAAAATCAGGGCTTACAAAGACAATAGGTTTGGTGGTGTAGTTGAGCATAACCTCCATCTGATAGCGATCATAGATGCTCTGATCCACATCTTTTGGCAAGAATAGAGACATCACAAAATCGATCTCAGGAAGGGTATCCATAACCTTTGCAGCTTCAATAACATCGTCAAGGACAGGAAGTCTTCTTTCACCAGTTCTGTGATCCAAAATATTTAAGCAGTCTGAACCGCCACCATAATATGTGTTGTATCCCCAGGCTCTGATTGACGGGCGTTTGTTTCTGTCATATAGTGTCATTCTTTTAGGGGCTTGAGCAAGGGCTCGGCTGACCATATATTCAGGTATTCTGACCCTTATTCCATCTACAGTTGCTCCACCTTTTGCAAGAATATCTCTTGCCTCTTCATGGTGAACATCCACACCTGTTCTTTCGAGGATTTCCAGTGTTCCAACGTGAATTTTTTCACACTCTTTTTCGCCCATACGTGCATAATGGGCACTTGTCATGCTTTGACCCTGACTTGATATCATTTAGTTGCCTCCATTGATATATCAAAAAGGATGGTTAATATGGTCAACATATATAGATTAATCTATCAAAAGTCAATGAGAGAGTTTAACAGTTCCTGTCAATCAAATTACTTAACGTCATGGTAATGGTGCTTAAATTGTCATAACTGACTGGAAATCTGACCATGGTTTCATCAGTGCCCATCATCTTTGCAAGCCTTCCAGATAGACCTCTTGCATTACGATCAATCTCCATAAAGACCATAAAACCACTGCTTAAGGGGCGAAAAACAAGCTCAATCTCTTCGAGTCGTCTTCTAAAATTTCCTTTAACCGGTCTTAGGGCAAACTCCTGAACAAACGGCATCATCATATTCATATTATGAGGGGCAGGTTCGCAAACAACCTGATATATTTGCAAGCCAAGCTCCATGGCACTCTTAAAAACGGCATCCATAAGAGGGTGAGGCTCAACCTTTATATAGTCCTTATCTGCCGGATCCACAGACATCTTTATATCAAGACCTGTCTCCACCCATGTTTTCGTCTTTCCAGCAGTTACAGGTGTAAAAATTGGCAATATTAAATCAAGATTAAATTTTATCATCTCACCTCGATTTATAGTAAATGGCTCTGCAACCATATCCTCCATGATAATGGCGTTGCGTGTTATCTTTATCTCATCCTCCTCATCACTGTTTTTAATCTCTATCTCATCTTCATAGGTGCTTTTGATCTTAAAGTAGATGCTGTCAATACTCTGCTCAACTGATCCGCCTGTAATAGTAACCTTTCCTTTGATAGGCTCTCCCGGGATAAAGCACTCATTGAATAGTTCAGTCTCTACGCTTGCTGAACCAACTCCGATTGTTGAGAGCATTTTGTTGAAAAAAGACATTCTGCCGCTCCTTATTTT
>CAXNND010000249.1:0-4101 GCA_964203105.1 Desulfamplus sp. | reverse complement strand
TTATCTCGGGACCAATGCCTGCTGGATCACCCATTGTAATGCCAATTAAAGGTCTCTTTGGGCAGATGTTTTGATGCCTCTGGGGCATCTGTCGTTGAAATATCTGATTCTCCATTGATACTTTTCCTTTAGGAAATAAATATTACAATAAAAATTGTCTAACAATATACTACTGACTGAAAAATGTGTAAATAAAAAAACCCAAGCCGTAAAAATACCCTTCTGTGGAACTATCTAAAAATAATAAATATTTATGTCTCTTTATAAAATTAGGAGAAAATCGGAGAAAAAAGAAAAGAAAACGATTAATCATATAAATTGAATTGCTCGGCTATATAAACTAAATTGATTAAACACCATATATCTCATGTGATAACAGCCAATTGTCAAACTTGCTGTAATTCAGGGCTATTGAACTGTTTCACAGAATAAAATACAATAAAATCAAATACTTATCTATTTAAAATAGACAGCTTTCCAATATAATTTTAACAAAGTGATATCAGATTTGACTTGCGAATTTATATGCAATAGAGCTGATAAAAATAGTATTGTCAATCTATGGCTTGATGTAAAATCAAGCTGATGATGAGCATAAAATGCTTATATTCAGGGAATTTAACAAAGCAAAGTCTGCAAATGGAGATTTATGGAATCTGTCTGGAATCAAGTAAAAGCAAATATGAAAACCCTGTTGCCAGATCACAGCTTCAGAATGTGGATTCAGCCGATAAAGTTTTTAGATTACAAGGTTTCTGTTAATAAAACCTCGGATATTCAAGATCAGGGTTATCAGGCTAAAGCCTTTAGAGCAAAGAGTGGGGATAGTGACACTCAATCTAAAGATACTCAAACTCTTGATTCTGAAGAATCTGCTGTTGTGACTCTTTTATGCCCAAACTCTTTTTCCAGAAAGAGGGTCAAAGAGAACTACCTTGCCGGCATGACTCTGGAATTTCTGCAAATCGGGCAAGAGCTTGGGTTAAAAGATATCAGAATCGCATTGATAGATATTGCAGATAATAACAAAACAGACGGTCATCAACCAGGTAGTCAGAAAACAAAAATCCCTATCCCTGTGGCTCAAGTAGCCAACGCAAATCTCCAAACAGTTCAGTCAACCAATAGAATGTTACCAACAGCCAATCGGACTATATCTGAAAGCCATAAACATCGATCAACTCCTGATCAACCTCCCCTGCCTGGATTGACCCGCATATTTGACACTGGCAGAATGTTAAAAAAAGATTATACCTTTGACCAGTTTGTTGTTGGGAGTAACAATGATTTTGCCTATTCTGCATCCCTCTCCTTGGCTCAGGGAGGCAACAACTCAAATGGAGCTCTCTATCTGCTTGCTGGAACAGGGCTTGGAAAAAGCCATCTGTCACAGGCTGTGGGACACCATGTTATCAATCGGGGTATTACAAACAAGGTCTTTTATGTGACCGCGGAAGATTTTACAAATGAGATGGTACACTCCATTCAGAACCATACAATCAGCGATTTCAAGGATAAATACCGTAAAAAATGCGATATGTTGATACTTGAGGATATCCATTTTCTCTCGGGTAAGGAGGCAACCCAGAAAGAGCTTGCAATAACCCTGGACTATCTTCTTGATGCTGAAAAAAAGATTATCTTCAGTGGCTGTTATCTGCCTGACGAAATCCCAAAGATGAATGAGCAGTTGAAATCACGATTGACCATGGGACTTGTGACAAAAATTGAGCCGCCGGATTTCTCGACCAGGGTTAAAATTCTTAAGAAAAAATCGGTGATTAATGGTTATAATATCCCGAATGATGTGGCAGATTATATTGCCCAGGAGCTTTGCGACAATGTCAGACAGTTAGAGAGTGGTCTTGCCGGAGTTGTTGCCAAAGGGTCACTTATGGGAGAAAAAATTGACCTTGCCCTTGCCCGTGCTGTTCTTGAAAACATATCAAAAAGCAAGAAAATAGTGACAATAGATGGTATTAAAAAGCTGATATGCACTGAATTCGGAATTTCAGAAGATGAGCTTATCTCCGCATCAAGAAAAGCCAAACTTGTACATCCAAGACAGATGGCAATCTATCTATCCCGCAAATATACGGATCAGCCTATTAAAACAATTGGCAAGAGCTTCAATCGATACCACGCAACAGCCATCCACTCGATAAATGCGGTTGAAAAGGAGATTCAGCAGCAGGGTCCTGTTTGTGAACAGCTAAAGTATCTTTATAAAAAAATTGAAAAGGGTATGTAAAAATATGAATTTAAAAAATTCTGTTTATCAAGCCCTTTATAAAATTACCTCTGGCAACGCCACTATGGAAAAAGAGGAGCTGTGCTGTTATGCCTATGATGCAACCGGACAGAGTTTTTTGCCGGATGCTGTAGTCTTTCCAGGTTCCACCGCGGAAGTTTCACAAATTCTTGCAATTGCATCGGATCAGAGGATTCCCGTTATTCCAAGGGGGGGCGGTTCAGGTATGACAGGCGGCTCACTCGCTGTCAGGGGCGGGGTTGTTATGGCAATGAGCCGCATGAACCGTATTATTGAAATTGACTGCGACAACCTTATTGCAAGGGTTGAACCAGGCGTTGTGACCGGAGATTTCCACAAGGCTGTAGAGCAACATAGACTTTTTTATCCACCGGATCCCGCAAGTTCTGCCTTCTGTACAATTGGAGGCAATTTGGGTGAGTGTGCAGGTGGTCCAAAAGCTGTCAAGTATGGTGTGACACGAGATTATGTGCTCGGACTTGAGGCGGTTCTGCCATCAGGGGTGATCATTCATACTGGTGTGAGAACTGCCAAAGGGGTTGCAGGATACGATCTCACCCGTCTTATTGTTGGGTCTGAGGGTACACTTGCTGTTGTAACCCAGGCGACATTGAAGCTTTTGCCACTACCGGAATCAGTAAGGACAATGGCGGTTCTTTTTGACACTATTGAACAGGCAGCACAGGCAGTCTCTGCAATTATCAAAGAGTCAGTTGTCCCTCGATGTGTTGAATTTCTTGACAGATCATCAATTGAGTGTGTCAGGGGGCAGTTTGGGTTCCATGTTCCTGAAAATATCCATGCAATTCTGATTCTTGAGGTTGATGGAACCTGTCAGGTTGCGGCTCAGGATGCCCAGAGGATAAGAGATTTCTGCATTGCCAAAGGGGCAGTGGAGGTCATTACTGCTGATGATGCAAAGCAGGGTGTGGCTCTCTGGAGTGCAAGAAGAGCTTTATCAGCCGCACTTTTCAGGATCGCTCCAAACAAGATAAATGAAGATATTGTGGTGCCTATAAGCCGTATTCCTGAAATGGTTAAGAGGATTGAACAGATTCAGAGAAGAACTGGACTTGCAATTGTAAGTTTTGGACATGCAGGTGATGGCAATATCCACTGCAATATAATGTATCATAAAGACAATAAAGACGAACAGGTGCTTGCAGAATCTGCAATGGATGAGCTGTTTGCCCATACAATTGAACTTGGAGGTACAATAACCGGAGAGCATGGAGTTGGAATTACAAAGATGAAGTATCTTCCGCAAGAGGTGGGAGATGTTGAGCTTGCGATTATGCGAGGAGTTAAAAAGGTTTTTGATCCCCTGAATATTCTGAATCCAGGAAAAATTTTTGTTTGACTTTATCAGTTCAGTTCATTCTTGCCTGATATATATCCATTGTCAGAATATGTTCAAGAATGTCAAAACCAGGGTTCTGGCTGTGTTCAATAGCACAGGATATGGAGTCTGAGCAGTATTTTGTGCAGATAATATTATTTTTATTGAACTCTCCGAAACAATCAAGACTGTCTCTTGAGTCTTCAATGAGTTCTCCATCTGGTATGAATTGATCATTATGGTAGAATTTCATGTTGTTTCAGTTCCTTCAATCCTTAGTTTGTCCAATTAATCTGCATCTGTTGTTAATAATATAATAGATGCTCCTCTTATGGTCAACCTGTTTGTTTTAACTATTTTTATTTGATATATTTGTTGCGATCAGTCAACCTTTAAGACAACCACCATCCACTTCTCTGTTCTTCTCTTTGCCTGTTGAATAAGATCATAAAGCGTGGTGATTTTACTTGCCGGTTTTTCTATAATCTTC
>CAXNND010000248.1:0-4107 GCA_964203105.1 Desulfamplus sp. | reverse complement strand
GCTACAAGATATTGTGTTCCATTGACATATTTTATTCCGGTTACTTCACCCGATTGCGACACTGTGGCTTTATCTGATGCTGATTTTACAGAGTATGAATATATGCCGTCCGGTAGAGGTTTTCCTGAAGCATCTGTCCCATCCCAGTTAAGCACATTTTTACCTGTAAGTGTATTTTCTGCAGAAAGGTTGACACTTTTGACCACATTACCCTTTGAATCAAGAATTTCAACAACAACATCTTCCTGACCTTCCAACTCAAATTTAATACCACTTCCAGAAATTTTATCCCCCTCAACCGCAACCATATAGCCTGAGTATGAGATATCCTTACCAAGATAATCAAGGGGTGTCATTGATTTTTCTGCATCTGCCTTGACATCCGAGACCTTTACAATCCCATCAGGATTCAATAAAGCCCCACCAATGTTAAGGTATGCTTTCCCATTCTGATATGTAACGCCATCAACCGTACCTGTTATGGTTGTGGGAAGTGACGCATAACCTGAACCTGTGTTTGCAAGCACATCATAGGTGTATGAACCATCTGGAACAACATTTCCACCAGTATCCTTACCGTCCCAATCAAGATTATATTGACCTGGTGTCTGCTGACCCGGATAGAGTGTCTTTACAACATGACCATCAGCATTGGATATGGTGACCATAACATCAGCCTGGTTTGCAAGGGTGTATTGCCCACCGGAAGGAGAGCCTGAACTTACCTCCATAGAGTTGGCATTGCCTGTAACCTCCTTGCCAATAAAGGTGGATGCATCAGTTGCTGAACTTTTCTCAAAAGCATCTGCCATGGATTGAACTGAACTGTTTACATTAATCAACTGTTCAAGAGATGAGAACTGGGCAAGTTGGGCAGAAAAATCGCTACCCTCCATAGGATTAAGGGGATCCTGATTCTTGAGCTGGGCAACCAGCATCTTGAGAAATGCCTCCCTTCCTAAATAGTCCTCCTCTTTCTTTGTTTCCGTATCATTGGATTTATAGGAGCTGGCAAGCTTTGAAAGGCTGCTGTTACCTGTAGCGTCAACTGTTGTCATATCTTTTTCCTCCATTAAATTTGACTCATCCCTGCTCCCCCATCTGCTGAAACAGGTGGGGAATTTGCTCTCACCCTTTAACCTGAATGGGTGAGGTAGCCTCTTATGAGTAGATATATCAGGCTACAAAATGGAGCGTACCATCCTGATTGTTTAAAAATTCCGGAACTGCGGCACTGTCAGATTCAACAGCCGAAGATGAGCGATTCAGCCTTGAAGAGCCTCGATTATTTTCTGAATCTGACCCGCTCCGTGGCTGCTGACCAGAATTTGCCATCGACTGTTTGAAATCATTGCCCATCTCTACATTAAAACTCTCAACATTAATGCCACTGTTAGCAAGAGATGCTTTAAGATCATTGGCATGCTCTGTAAGCATATCTTTTGCCGGCTGATTTTCAGTGATAATATTAACCCTAAAAATATCACCTTGAGTCTCTATTGTCATAAATATCCGACCAAGTTCGGCTGGTCTTAGCTGAAGCCTTATCTCGCTATCCCCGTTGACAAATGCCCTGTTAATACTTCTGACCACCTGATTGGTCACATAGGATGGGAGTATTGATGATGAAGATTGTTCTTTAGTACCCGCAAGAGCACCACCCCTGGTATCACTTTGCCCTGAGAAACTTCCGCCTGACCGGCTTGAGTCCAAAATATTGAGAGACTCTCTTTTTTCTGATCCTGAGAGTATTGTATCAGTTTCATTTACATTATAAGTGCCCCTGCTCTGGTCGCTCTTTTTACCTGCACTCAACACCTCACTGTTATTGACCAAATGCACCAGATCCGAGAGCACCTTGCCATTGACTACATCTCCGGTAGCAGATGCAAGGGCATCAGATGTTGTCACACCTGTGATATCAGGGTTTAATAGTGTAGTCTTCAGAGATTGAGTATCCTGTTTCAATGGTTGAGTCTCCTGACTCGCTGATAAATTCATAAGCAACTGGCGGCTGGAATTTTTCAATGTCCGGTATCTCATTGCAGAGTCAGCAGATGAACTCTCATCAACTGATTTGGCAACATTGTCATTAGTGTGAAGATCGCCCATTAGTTTTTTGATTAATGAATCAGATTCACCACCATCCACCCTTGACTCCTGTTTTTCTGCAAGTTGACTATCAAGAGAAGATATAAGGGAAGATGAGTTTTTCCTGCTCCGGTTTAACCCTGTAATAGATATTTCATCAGGCAGATTTTTAGTTGACTGATTTGTAATATCCTTACCGGCTGCACCCTGAAAGTCCTTAGCTGGGGAATCCTTAATTGAACCCTTTTGCCTTAACCCATCAAGGGCAGAGACAAAATCATTAAGGGTAACTATCCCCTTGTCAGTACCGTTTTGCCCCATGCCCTTTTCAGCAGAGATGCCAAGCTGCCGGAACATCCCTTTTATTGATTCAACATCAGATGAATTCTGAAAAGATGCTCCTGTAAAAAATGAGGTTTTCTGCAGAGCCTTAAGATCACTGACAAGTGTATTGAGACTCAACCCCTCCCCTTTTACCTCTGCATCTGAAATAACAGAGTCTGCTATTTCGCCATTAATGCCTAAGGATTGCATAATGGAGCTGATAAAAGGAATTGCTGACATATCAAGAAGTTGATTGGCATCTGTATCATCTGCTTCTGAATCAGCACCTTCTTTGCCAGATTTTTTATCTATGGAGAAGGCATCCATATCTGCGGATAAATCTGCTGCAGATAAATCTTCAGGATCAAGTGCTAATAGCCCATCCATAAGATCAGAGACCAACACCTTTCCATCATCAGATTGGAATTTCAATGTCTGCATCAGCTCTGCAACCTTTGATTTGGGAAATCCTGCTTTATCAAGCATGATTTTAATTGCATCTAAACCATCATCACCTATGGAGACCCCTTTGAGATCATTGTGCCCTGATGCCATGAGATACTGTTTGAGTTTTGTCAGAAATTCAAATCCCTGTGCCTTGTTCATCTCTTTAAGAAGGTCTTTTTTGACGCTGTCTGACAAAATATCAACGGTGGACGATTCTGTATTTTTTATTGTGGTTGCTGATGTGACCACATTCTGTTTAATGCCATTTTTGGCAAGAATCTGATTAAGCTTTACAACAAACATACTGGAAGCATCCTGATTATCACCGGAATCCTGACTCCCAGTTCCAGACGCACCAGACGTGAGCACTTTGTTCATAGGTAGTTGAGGCGTAATAAAATCAAAACTCATGGCATCACCTGTTGTAATTGTTATCTGTTGAATAGTAGATATTTTTATATATCAATATGCAATATCAAAATATGCAATGTTTATACCATACTAAACATACAATATTTTTTACTATTAAATCTGGAGGTTATAGAGTTTACACAAAAAAGGAAGGAGGCAAAAAGAGCTACTGTTGTATGGGAAAATTCTGCCTGATGCTGCTGGAAAGGTTGGAGAACCATTAAATCACTTTTTTTTCTGTGCAAGCCGCTCGCTTATCTTTGATGCCTGCTCCATCTGCACCTCAGCAAGAATTTTGGACGCGGGTTTGGGAGGCATACGGGCAATTATCTCTGCGGCAAGCTCCACATCCATTTTATCAAAAATAGCAGCCGCATTTTTTGATGGCATTTTGGCATAAACTACTGAAAGGCTCTGTATTTTTGCATCATATTCTGCCTCTTTCTGTAGCTCTTTGTCTGTTTTTACCTTCTGTATGGTAGCCAGATCCTCCTGTATCTGTTTTTTCAGAGTCTCAAGTTTTCCAAGATTCTCGTCAATCTCCTCTTTAAACTTTTCAAGCTCCTTTTTTTCCTGTTTGAGCTTTGTACCCTCTTCGTCAAGTTGCTTCTTTCTATCCTCAAGTCCAATTAATACAAATTTTGCAGGATCAGGGCATTCAGGACACTCAGGGCATGGTAACGGTGCAGGTTGCCCATCTTTTGCCTCTTTGTCCTTATTCTTGTCATCTTTTTTATCCTTCTCCCCACCCTCTTTTGCTTTCTCCTCTGCTTTGGCTTTATCTTCAGATTTGGCTTTGGCTTTATCCTCTGTTTTTGCCTTGGCTTTATCCTC
>CAXNND010000247.1:0-4122 GCA_964203105.1 Desulfamplus sp. | reverse complement strand
AAGTTGTCAAATCTATTGATAACAACTGAATTTTGCTGACCCTAATCTAAAGAGCATCTCCTCCCCGCTCTCCGGTTCTTACTCTGATAACATCATCAATAGGCATAACAAAAATTTTGCCGTCGCCTATTTTGCCTGTATTGGAAGCCTTGCATATTGTGTTAACAACCTCTTCTGTCTGTTCTTTTTTGACAATGATCTCAATTTTAATCTTGGGTACAAAATCAACTACATATTCTGCACCTCTGTATATCTCCTTGTGCCCCTTCTGTCTGCCATACCCCTTTACTTCTGTGATGGTCATCCCTTGAATCCCGATTTCGTTCAGAGCTTCCTTCACATCATCCAGCTTAAAAGGTTTGATAATTGCTTCAATTTTTTTCATTAAATCCTCCTTAGATTATATTTTGAATTTTATATCCATATATTAATTTTATAATACCAACCGTATATGTTTGAGTAAAAAAATACTTATAGTATAGGTCTTTAGCCCGTAAAAAACAAACCATCATGTTTGGAATACAAGCAGTCTCCTAATTTGTGATTGACGGGAGAGCATCAAGAATGGCATTTTTTATCTCCTCCTGTCTCTTAAGGCTGTCAATCTTGCCATTGTCGATTGCCTTTACATAAAAAACATCAACTACCTGATCGATCTTTGTGGCAACCATGGCAACTCTGACATCAAGTCCAAGTTTGTAAAGTACATTGGTTATAGCGAACAGCAGCCCTGAAAAGTCGTATGCAAAAACCTCAATGACAGTGAAAAAACTTGATGTCTCATTGTCAATTCTAACCTCATTTGGCATCAGTATCTGACCAGACTTTGGGGCGATTGATTCTGGAAGTTTATCAGTAAGACGATCAAGAAAGGAGTCATCGTTAAGTGCCTGCTGAAATTCACGTTCTACCTTTTGCCACTTCTCAGTTTCAAAGAACCTGTCTTTTGGGGGCATCACCTTGAAAATATCAAGGGCTGTGTTGCTGCCATAGGAGTACGCCTGAGAACCTACAATATTGAGTCCGTTGAGAAAAAACACCCCTGCAAGTTTAGAGTAAAATCCAGGTTTATCCTTTCCACATATAGTTATTGTCCTGATATCAGAGTCATCATCAGAAGTTATCTTCCATAGAAAATCTCTATTTTCAAGCTGCCTGTATAGGTTGAGGTGAGAGATGATTTCAGGAGCAGATACATAGAGCAAATAACGGCGGCTCATGCTGTCAAGCTCTTTTATTGCGTCTCCGGTTCGGGTAAGCTCAAGTACCTCCTCTTTTTTTCTCTGTATGGTTTTTGCAGCTTTTTTGGTTGCAAGTTCCCTGTTTTTCAACACCCCCATCACCTTCATGAACAGATCCCTGAGTAGTGCCTCTGTCCAGGCGTTCCATGCCTTTGGACCTGTGGCTATTGAGTCTGCAACTGTAAGCAGATATAGCTTTTTAAGAAGCGGTACCTTTTCAATTTTACTTGCACAGAATACAGATGTCTCCTCATCGCTTATATCGCGGCGTGTGGCAATCTTAATCAAAAAAAGATGGTTTCTTACAAGAAATACAACCTCATCAATATCAGCTTGTGAATAACCCGATCTTTCCATTATTTTACGGGCAATCTCAGAACCTCTTTCAGAATGCTCCTCAGCAGGATCTCCTTTACCAATATCGTGCAGAAGTGCTGCCATGATAAGAGTTTTTCTGTTTCTCAGCTCCTTGTATATTCCGGCATAAAGCTGGTTTGGGTGATTTGATTTATCCCTGTTTTTACCTTGGTGGTTCTCTTCTGTATCAGCTTCTCTGAGGCTATTCTCTTTGATATTGCTATCTCTAAAGCTGTTGATAACCTGTACACACCGTATAGAGTGTTTATCCACCGGAAAAAGATGGTACTGGTTATACTGAATTTTGTTGTGTATCTGGCTAAACTCTGGCATGAATTTAATCAGCAGACCGGTTGTCAACATCACGTTCAGCACATTGAACTCCCACAGAGAGGAGAAGATAATCTCTTCAAACGCCTCGACATTTGACGGTTCCCGTCTGAATTTATCATCAATAAGATATGCAAACTCGCCCACAATACGCCTTGACTCTATTGAAAGAGGCTTCTTTAATCTACCACTCTCCACAAATATTTTCAAAAGAAGATCTGGCTGACCCGGGATCATCTCTACAGGATCAAATTCAAGCCGTCGCTCACGAATAACTATACCCTTGTAATTTGTAGAGCGTTTAATGGCAGTAAATAGACGTGCCCTTTTGCTCAACTGTATATCCTCTGTGAGCATAATATTTATCTGTTTGACAAAATCCATTTTGGAATGAACTTCACCCATAAAGCTCTCAACAGCTTTATTAGCGTTTTTGTCCTTGAACCCGAAAAGTTTGGCAAGTTCCAACTGATGCTCAAAATGGAGCTGATCACATTTTCTGCCGGAGATGTAGTGTAGCATGTTCCTGATATTCCAGATAAATGCAAGTGAATGTTCAAGGGTTTTGAACTCATCGTGTGATAAAAAACCGTATCGCTCAAGGTCTCGGCGACACTTGATATCGGACATGATTCTGGCATACCACAGGATTGTGTGGTAGTCTCTAAGTCCTCCATGTCCTGATTTAAGATTTGGTTCCAGAAGATAGGTGGAGTCTCCATAATCTGTATATCTTTTTCTGCTTTGCTCTATCAGCCTGCTCAAACTTGTCTGGACATATTTTTTAGATAGTTTGGTTCTAAATTTTTCCATCAACATTGAATATATATGAGAGCCGCCGCATATAAATCTTGCATCCAACATTGTTGTCAGAATATCAAAATCTTCCCATGCCATTGAAAGACACTCTTTTATGGCTCTTACAGCATAACCTGTCTCAAGTTTGGCATCCCAGAGCGGATAGATAAGCTCTTTGACAAGCGATTCAGTATTTTCAGGCAGTCTCTTTTCAAATAAAATCAGAATATCAACATCAGAGTGGACGCACTGCTCTGCCCTGCCATATCCTCCTAAAGCCACAAGAGCAAATGGATTACCTTTTAAAGTCATTTCATGTGCTATTTTACTCTTTGCAAATACGTTTTGAAAATACTCGTCAATTATATGGGTGCATGACTCAATAAAATCAGGCTCATGGAAAACATCGGACTTTTTTGAAGCGGCAAATTTCTCAATAAGCTCTTTTCGCTTCCTCGCCAGTTCGGCAGATTCGTTCCGCATATTGCAAGAGTTATTTTGTATCTGATTTTCTCTTATTCTGGATTCCACAATTATTGACACCATGTATTTTATTTATCACTTTGGTTTGCGAGTTTAATTTATAAATCTTGTTATTCAGTAATTTCAATCCAACAATAATTGCAGCAGAGCTGCTTATGTTTTGTCATTAATAATTGATTTTAATATTTTAAAAGCAATATGTATGCCATGATTTTAAATTCACTATTTACAACCCTTTTATGAATAATACTATGGTAAACATGATGGAGAACGCTCTTATTAATTACAAAAATGAAATCAAAAAGAGACGGAGAACTACAGTTTTGTATTTTTGTATTTTACTATAGTCATACTTGAAGAGATATTATTTAGAGGGAGGGTATGTGGATAAACTACCCAGAATTGCTCTATTTCGGGCAATTCTTACCATAGCCGCTCTGAATATATTCAAAGCAGTTGTCTTCATGACCGCACAGTATCGGACACCTTTTAAACCTCGAACCCTTAAGTGTTTAACCCCCCAACAATTCACTGTATAAAATTCAAAATTATCTGATTAATCAAATAAAAGCTCTCTGCTGTTCCGAAAAGGTATGAAAAAAGTTGACATTCTCTCATTTGTTGTATATTTGCATTTCAAAATACATCCACAAGAAGGTGGGTGACAGTGCAAAAAATAACAAAGTTAGAAGATTAAACACAATTAATAAAACAAAAAGCCACGAAGGCATAAAAAACAGATAAAAAATCTGTTATGCTTTTGTGGCTTTTTGTTTTTTTAAGGAAAGGAATGGACGTTTTAATGGAAATATTCCCGATTCAAGATATGGCAGGGCTTATAGAAAAAGGCGGAGTTCTTATGATCCCAATTCTTGCCTGCTCTGTAGTTGCTTTTGCTGTTTTTCTTGAGAGG
>CAXNND010000246.1:0-4144 GCA_964203105.1 Desulfamplus sp. | reverse complement strand
TATCCAATGAGAAGATTCCGGCAGTAAGTTCAGGTGGTACCATCTGTTTGAACGGGGAGTCATCCTGAACCCCCTCCTTGAACTTTTTAAGGATAAGGCTGGTTACAGATGCCTGTTTTTCAGATATGGCAATATCATAAATTGGGGTTTTGACTTTTATGGTTCTAAAATTGGCTGGCTTTTCTGAAGCAGCCAATCCGTCTGAGGGCTTGAAATCTTCAACAACAGAACCAGCAGTAGATGAGGCGACTGATTTTTCGGAATTAACACCGCTTTCAGGCTGGGTCTGCTGCTTCTGGGACTGTTGCTGATTAGGCGTTTCGGGGGCAACAAAGAGTAAATTCCACCCCGCAATTACAACAATAGAAAGAATAATGGCAATAAAGAGCCGTTTTTGATCGTCCATCTTGTCTCCAACTATGAGTGATGAATAATGTTTGATTCAATTCAGATTACATAAAAACTCCGGTGAGTTATATAATAATCTATTTAGACATATTCTAAATAAAAGAATATAAGAGAGTGATTCAGTTATGGAACAGGGTCAAACCCGCCGGGATGAAAGGGGTGGCATTTTAATACTCTTTTTACAGCAAGAAAAGAGCCTTTGATGCTGCCATACTTTGTGACAGCATCAAAGGCATATTGTGAACATGACGGATAAAAACGACATACAGACCCAATCAGGGGAGATATAAAATATTGATACAATCTGATAAGTATCAAAAGAACATGTTTCATTATCAAGTCTCTGATATTTTTTTGAAAAGCTTGTCAAGTTCCTGAGGAATCTGTGCATTTGACAAACAAGATATATATTTTCTTGCTATAATATTGATATCCCGATTTCCTGCTATTATACCTCTTTTATGTCGATAGTATTCCCTGACAACCCGTTTGACTCTGTTTCGCTCCACAGAGTTTCCCACTTTTTTTGATACAGTAATTCCAATACGGTTATTTGAAGCCTCGCCGTCAATAAATAGAGCGATAAAATAACGAGTCTGTACCACTTTACCCAGTAAGGACAATTTAATAAATTGAGATCGTTTAAGTATCCTATCTGTTTTAGGAAACGAATTATTTACCAAATGAGTGATCCCCCTGTTTTGGGTATGATCGCTTATGATCACGCTGTCAGTTTTTTTCTTCCTTTTGCCCTTCTGCTGTTAACAATACGTCGTCCCCCAACTGTGGACATTCTTTTCAAAAAACCGTGGTTTCTTGCCCGTTTGAGTCTGCTGGGCTGAAATGTTCTCTTCATAGCTTAACAATCCTTGAAAAATTAAAATTATTATAAAATAAATATAGTCAATTGTTACAATAACAAGATGCTAATTGTGTTTTTGCAATCCACGCCTCTATATGAGAGGGCGACCATACATCAATAAAAAAACGGGAAATACACTAATAAAGTTGATGTAATACCGTCAACCATAATAAACATAAAATTTTAATTCATTATCTGACATGTGTCAAGATTCATTGTGCTAATCAATGATATTTTCAGATATTTCCCGAGGATCAAAGATTACCTTTTAACCCGATAGCTTCAGCCACAGACCTCATGCCCATTATGGTCTCAGTGATAAGTTCTCCCCGCTCAATCCCTATCATCTGTGCACCTCTTTCAATTATACCTCGATCAACACCAGCGGCAAAACGCTTGTCTTTCCATTTCTTCATGACAGACTTGGCAGTTAAATCCATTACGCTTACTGAAGGTCTCATCAATGCGGTAGTGGCAATAAGTCCTGTCAGTTCATCCACTGCATACAGAGTCTTTTCAAGCATTGATTCTGGCTCTACATCAGAGCAGATTCCCCAGCCATGGCTTACAACAGCTCTGATATACTCTTTTGGCCATCCGTGAGACTCAAGTATTTCACTGCTTTTTGAGCAGTGCTGATCAGGATAAAGCTCATAATCAATATCATGGACAAGTCCTATTATCTGCCATTTTTCTCGGTCTTCCCCGAATCTGTCTGCAAAATGTCCCATAACACCTTCTACTGAAAGGGCATGTCGTATAAGACTGTCGCTTGTGTTGTATTGTTTGAGAAGCTCAAGTGCATCCTCTCTTGAAGGAACAAAATCTCTACTATCTGCTGAAATAACAAATTCATCCATTCATAACCTCTTGTTGCCTGTTTTTTGTTTGATTCATCTGTTTACTGCTATTTTTGATGTTGATGTTTATATCTCTTTATGTCAGTAAGAGGAACTTCATACCTGCATTTGTGGTTTTAGTCAACGATGCAGCAATAGTTCATCAAATATGCAGTGTGACCTAAATTCAAGGTAGCATTAGCATATCTCAACATATCAAACTAACAAAAAAAATCAGGAATGAAAAAGAATGGAAATATTTAAAACAGTATCAGATATGAGATCATGGTCTGATGTCATGCATAGAGCAGGAGAGACAATCAGTTTTGTCCCAACCATGGGCTATCTTCATGACGGGCATCTCTCCCTGATGGAAAAAGGGGCAAACGTCTGCTCTGCCCTTGTGGTAAGCATCTTTGTAAATCCTACGCAGTTTGGCGAAAATGAGGATCTTGGAGCTTACCCCACAAATATTGAAAGGGATCTCAAGTTAATAGAGTCCAAGGGTGCCAAAGCGGTATTCCTTCCAGACAGGCAAGAGATTTATCCTGAAAACTATGAGACTTACGTGGCTCTTGATCATCTGCCAAATCATATGTGCGGACTCTCAAGACCCGTTCATTTCAGAGGCGTTGCAACTATTATAACAAAACTATTTAATATTGTCAGACCAGATACTGCAATATTTGGTGCAAAAGATTTCCAGCAGTTGCAGGTTATCCGACAGTTGAACAGGGACCTTAATTTTGGAATCAACATCATCGGAGCACCAATTGTCAGGGAGAGTGATGGACTTGCAATGAGTTCAAGAAATGCCTATCTCAAGCAGGAAGAGAGACCATCTGCATTGAGCTTGTCTCAATCCTGTTTAAAGGCACAAGATATGGTTACGTCAGGAGAAAAAGATAGTAATGTCATAAGAGAACGTATCGTCAACTTTATTCAATCTTTACCATATACAAAAGCCGATTATATAAGTATATGCGATCCTGATACTTTAAATGAGGTGGAAAATATTGAAAGCGAAGTTCTGTTTGCACTTGCAGTGCAGGTGGGCAGGGCGAGGCTTATAGACAATATTCTGATAAAACCGTCTCTCCAAAAGATACGATAACAATGAGCAATCAAAGAGATAACCATTTTAATTTTTTTGCTAAAGGAATTTCAATCCAATCTTAATTGCAGCCAAGAGTCTATGTTCTTATGGAGAAACCAGAATAACCACCCCGCACCCCTTCATAAAAATATGGCGTTCAGCAATCTTCTGAACTCTGTCGGCATCAGACATGCTTATAACAATCGAATGGTTGCTGTCAGCATCCTTTCTCAAAGCTTTTATTATCACCGGATTATTACCCGCCCGTTTTGAGATAACCTCAGGGTCAGGAGAGCATATATAACTGCATATACCCCGTTCAACAGCATATTTACGGCTTATAAACAGAGGGCTATATATCTCCTGACCTTGCTCACTCACTATAACAGGACAAATTACTGGCTTGAATCCAAGGCTTCGTGCATCAACAACAATGCCTGTATATCGTTGATCCCTATTTGTAATCGATATTGTATCTGCCTTAAACTGATTATTCTCAAGAGCGGTATCATTGGTTCTCTGCTCCTCTCTATTTTCAGGCTCAACAAGTTCAATGTCAGGAACTTCGCCTATTTCAGAAGGCAGAACAGACTCAAGAAAATCACCATATATACTGGTTTCAAGATACAACTCGACTTTCTGTTCGACAATGGAATGAATATGGACTTTTTTTACGCCAACTGTTTTTTTCCTGAGCTTTGCAATGTATATCTGATCCGGCTGCTTCAGAGACTCTCCCTTTTCAGAGGCTGATCTACCTGATAGCCAGATTGATTTTAAAATTTCAAACAGATTCCCTCTTGCATTGTCCATGGCAGATTCTACAATCGGTTCATCTTCATCAATATCTGCGATACCTTTTTTTACCGGCTTACTTATCCCTTTTGCCCGAATAAGCCCTGTTGTCCAGTTAATGGTTCCATAGTCCGATTCAATTAT
>CAXNND010000245.1:0-4152 GCA_964203105.1 Desulfamplus sp. | reverse complement strand
TTAATCAACTTTGAGATTTTAGTTTTTACAAGGCCATCAAATTTAATCCTTTTATCACATCAGGTTTCAAGTATAAAGAAAACTCTAACATCGGGTATTCAACCTTCTCAACTCAATCTCCCGACTAACCTTTCATAAATCCTTCCCCTCTTAAAAGGCTGAGTTCATTGATCGCTTACAATTTTTCAAATTTAGAATTGCTGCAGTAAAGATAATTGAACTATACTTAAAAATTTATTGTTTTAAGAAGGTTGACCATATATAAGATTTATGATTGTAGTAAGGTGATGAGCAGACTTAGTGCTCCTAAAAGTTACAATATATATTTAATCCTATTGGTGATCTGATTTTGGTTAATGTAATTTGAGTCTTTGATGGAGCTTTACATAAAATATCTGGAGATAAAAATGAAGCAGAAGTTTACATTTACAATTGATAAGTCCGAGGCAATTTTAAAGTTGTCAGAGGCAGCAGAGGCAGATACAGGTACATTCATTGTAGTACATGAAGAGACATACGATCTGGAAGTGATGAAGGGTGCAGCACAGAGTGGTCAGTCCCATTTTATTGAAAATATGAGACGCCGCAATATGTTCCCTCCCTATGATCTCGCAGTCAAACTGTTTGAGGCAGCCAGGAATATGTTCAGTGATGATTCAGCGGATTCTACTGTTGTGGACTACGAAGATATTGATGGATTACCTTTATTAGATCATGAGGCTATCCACTTTGCACATTTGAGCGACGAGGAGGAGGATGTTGAAATTGAGGATCTGCTTAAGGAGGATCCTGATGATTTAAGTGAAGATGATATAAAAGAAATTGACTCTGATGATGATACACCAAGATTTGAAACAGACGATGACTCTGAGCATGAGAATTAATAAATTATGAAAACTGTAATTAAAACTATCATTTTAAATGCCGCAGAATTGGCATTTAAAAAGGGGCTTTTACCCTCTGATTTTACGCCTGAGATGGAGATTGAAGCTCCGCGTCATGCAAATCACGGGGATTTTTCAACCAATTTTGCAATGGTCTCTGCCTCTGCTCAGAAAATGGCACCAAGGAAGATTGCGGAAATTATACTCTCTTGCATTGAGGAGAGTTTTACTTTCGACACTGAAAATCACAATAGAGACAAGACCGCAAACTATACACGGGTCAAATCTGAAAACCGAATCAGGATATTAGAAAAAATAGAGATTGCGGGTCCTGGTTTTATAAACTTTTTTATTGCACCGATTGCATGGTACCCTTTTATTCAAAAAATTCACCAGCAAGGTGAAACATTTGGTAGATCGAATATAGGGCAAGGTAAAAAGGTTCAGGTTGAGTTTGTCAGTGCCAATCCGACAGGTCCACTGCACATTGGACATGGAAGAGGTGCTGCAGTAGGCGATGCTGTTGGCAATATCCTTGCTTTCAGCGGTTTTGATGTTCAAAAAGAGTATTATATCAACGATTCAGGCAGGCAGATTCGAACCCTTGGACGTTCTGTCTGGTTGAGGCTATGTCAGTTAATTGGCAGGCAAATTGATTTTTCTGAAGATTGTTATCAGGGAGATTATATCCGTGATATTGCACTTGAGATAAGCCAACTAATAGTTAACGAGCCTCCGGTAAAAATGGGTGACTACCTTCTGACAAAACCGGAAGCAGAGGCTGTTGATACATGTGCAAAATACGCTGCTGATAAAATTTTGCAGGGTATAAAAGATGATCTTGCAGATTTTGGCGTTGGGTTTGATAGATGGTTCAGCGAGCAGAGCCTTTATGATTCCGGCAAAGTGCAGGATGCCATTAAAGATTTTAAGGAGCGGGATGTTATCTATGAAAAAGATGGTGCCCTCTGGTTTAAAACAGAATCCTTTGGAGATGAAAAGGATAGGGTTGTGGTGAGAAATAATGGTCTTACCACCTATTTTGCATCTGATATTGCATATCATAAAGAAAAGTTCGATCGTGGATTTGATAGGGTAATTGATGTGTGGGGGGCAGATCATCACGGTTATATAAACAGGATCAATGCTGCAATTGAGGCATCTGGCAGAAAAAAAGAGCAGTTTGATGTTATTTTGGTTCAATTGGTTAATTTGCTCCGAGCCGGTCAGCCAGTTGCGATGTCCACCAGATCTGGGGAGTTTGTCACACTCAAGGAGATTGTTGATGAGGTGGGTAAAGATGCGGCTCGCTTTATTTTCCTGAGCAGAAGCTATGACAGTGGCCTTGATTTTGATCTTGAAGTTGCCAAACAGCAGACTGCTGACAATCCCGTCTATTATGTCCAGTATGTTCATGCAAGAATTGCTGGCATTTTGTTAAAAGCATCTGAGCAGGGAATTGTAATGGTCGTATCCCATAATCTTGAGCTGCTTGTAGAGCCAGAAGAGATTAAGCTCATCAAAATTCTTGCGGCATTTCCCGAAGTGGTTGAAAAAAGTGCCAGGGATCTCCACCCTCATGTTATTTTCACCTATCTTGTCTCTTTAGCCGCTGCATTCCATGGATACTATAATCACCATAAAGTTATTACGGAGCACCAGGAGTTGACACTCGCACGACTTTGTCTTGTCTCATCAGTTAAAAAGGTGATCAGCAATGGATTGACACTTCTTGGTGTTTCTGCTCCGGAAAGGATGTAGCAGTGTCGTTTCTCAAGGGATTGTTGAAATATTCCGGTCTGTTAATGTTGAGCGGCTGGATGTTTTTCATGGGGGTGCTGGTTGGTAGAGAGACCTCCCCTGTGGAGTTTGATACTGGCTGGTTTCAGGAGAGGCTTGCTGTTATCTTTGAGGAGTCTGAAATACAGGAGATTGTTTCAGAGAAGCCTGAACTTGATTTTTATGCAGCATTACAAAAGAGTGATCTACATGAAGATTATGATCTTAAAATCAATAAAACCTCTGTTGACAATAAAAATGTTAAGGGTATAAAATCTGGAACATCTGCGGAAGAATCGGCAGACTCCTCAATAAGCGAACTTCAGTCCCCTTTGAAAAAAAGTAGAAAAGCCATGACAAAACTGCTTGGAAAACAGATAGCATCTGCCACAGTATTTGATAATAGTCAGAAAAATAACGATTTAAAATCTGCAGTTGCAATATCCAGTATCGCTCTTAAAGCAGATAAAACAAAAATTGCCAAGAAAACAATTGATATGGAATCTTCAAGTAAGGCTGAAAACCAGTTGCCAGAGATAAAAAGTGAGCAGGTTAAAGAGTATGCTGACAAGGTATATTCCTATACGATTCAGATTGCATCGCTTAACAGTGAAGCAGACGCAATGAACCATATTGCAAAACTTGCTGCTCAAGGACACACAGCCTACAAGAGCAGTGGAATGGTGGGTGACAAGACATGGTATCGGATTAGAATAGGAAACTTCAACAACATAACAGAGGCAAAGGAGAGCCTCAAGAACCTTGAGAGTAAAGGAATAAAAGGGTTGATCATACAAAAAGATTGATAAAAACAGAAGGGTATGGGATGAAAATTACACAAAAGGATGTAGCGTATATTGCCCACCTTGCACGGCTTGAGGTGGATGAGACTCTGGTTGATAAATTTGCGGAACAGATAGGCAATATTCTTCAATATATTGATAAACTAAAGGATGCAGATGTTTCCGGAGCTTCTCTTATGTCTGGTGCCTCATTGCAAAGCAATGTTTTTAGAGAGGATGTGATTAAGAACTCTCCAGGGGCTGACGTGACACTTGGAAATGCACCAGAACGATATCAAGATTTTTACACAGTTCCAAGGGTTGTGGGATAGGTTCTGCAAATAGGACTTTGAAGATAAAAAACAATTGAGTAGTTGGTATAGACAACCGTTTATAGTCCATACAGTTGTCAGATAAATAATAAGGCAGGTTTTAAAATGAATTTGCATGAATTAACCATACAGCAGGCAAAAAAAGGTCTTGAAGCAAAAGAATTCTCATCAGTTGAGCTTGTAAATGCCATGCTTGAGAGGATAGAAAAACTTGACGCTGATATGGGGGCATATATCACCGTTGATTCAGATGGAGCAAGAAGGGCTGCGGCAGAGGCGGATAAAAGCATTGCAAATGGTGAGCATCTTTTAAATATCAAAAGCGGTAGTCGTGATAATAGTAGGGTTTGCTACCCACTGCTTGGCATTCCTGTT
>CAXNND010000244.1:0-4158 GCA_964203105.1 Desulfamplus sp. | reverse complement strand
ACAGGCAGTATAGAAAATAGCAATAAATACAAGTAAATAGATAATTAATATCAATTAGACAAAAGTGAAATCATAATGTTAATAAGATAAAATTTTATCTGAATTCTGAGTGATTAACCCTAAGGTAAACAAAGAATGAATAATAGAGTATTTCTAACCATTGTCACTATCTGTATCTTCTCAATATCATCTGTCTGCCAAGGGTCTGATTTTGGGTCAATAGCTAACACAGGTTTGATAGATATTCGTCAACTTAAAGACGATATTACCAAATGGGTGATCTTAGATGCAAGACCCATGAAAGATTGGGAAAAATCCCATATTCCCGGGTCAATCTCATTTAGCTGGGAAAATTATACGACAACTGATGCAAATCAGATTCCATATCGTATTTTACCACCCGAACAGATGGCAGAATCACTTGGAAAATTTGGCATTTCTGCTGAAAGTCCGATTGTGGTTTATGGCGATGCTGACGAGAGCTGGGGTGGTGAAGGCTGGCTCTGCTGGGTCTTTGCATGGTTGGGTCATAAAGGAGATATAAGACTTCTCAAAGGCGGTATTCAAGCATGGGAAAAAACTGGCTATCCTCTGACTTCTGGAAAAGATACTCAGACTAAGGGTACGGAAATTAAAGATACCCAGATTAAGAGTGGTCATATTATCGAACCTGTTAAATACAAGGCAAATCCAGTTTTTTCCATGAACATATCTGCTCGTGAAATCTACGATAACCTTGATAAATACCAGCTTGTTGATACTCGCTCCACAATTGAGTGGTTCAAGGGACATCTTCCTAATGCTATTCACATACCCTGGGAGAAGTTCTTTAAAGGCAAAGACCGAAGCCCTATCAATGCAGAAGAGTTTAAGTCTCTATTAAATAAGAATGGTTTGAATATGGAAAAAACAGTTGTCTATTACTGCACAGGCGGGATTCGTTCAGGCTATGCGTGGATGGTTCATCAACTTGCAGCAATGGAATTAAAAGAGCTTCCTAAAGCCATAAACTTTGAGGGGGGAACCGAAGAGTGGGAAAAAGTTATTAAGTGACGTTACACATAGCCACTTCCCAGCCATTCCCACAGGAGAGGGATTATTGATATTATTCCCCATCTCCTTATATCCTTATGGGGAGGGGGCAAGGGGGTGGGGCAGATAGTTGTTCAAATAAAAAATTTAAACGGAGGAAAATTGTATTATGAAACATTTACGTATTTATACAGCGTTAATTTTTGCCCTGTTATCGCTTGTATTGATTTCGGGTTGTAATGACTCTGACGTTACAGAGAAAACCAACTCTGACCCTTTGACACCAGTTGTCGTTAAAGGCTATCCAAATGGTCAGTTGATAGCAACGGCAGAAGACCTTGCAAAAAGTGGAGTCATGATTTTAGACGCAAGAAGTGAAGCTGCCTATAATACAGGACATATTCCAGGTGCCATCAACGTAACATGGCAGGCGTTTGCAGATAGCACTAAAAATCTTTTGCCTGTAAATCAGCTTGAGCAGATATTAGGACAAAAAGGTCTTACAAGAGAATCCAAAATTATTATTTATGATGACACTACAGCATCTTGGGGAGCATCTGGCAGACTGTTCTGGATGTTTGAAACGCTTGGCTGTAACTGGGTCAAGATTTTAGATGGTGGATGGGATAAGTGGATCGCTGATAAAAATACCCCTGAAACCAGAGGCAATGTCTTGAAAACAGCAGAATTTAAGGCAGTTGCAAAATCAGGAATAACCGCTGATAAAGAGCAGATTAAATCTCGCATGAAAGATAGCGATTTTGTAGTTGTAGATACAAGAACAGACGAAGAGTTTAACGGCTGGCAGCTTTACGGAGAGGCAAGAGGAGGACACATAACAGGTGCGGTTCAGCTTCCTTACGCATGGTATTTTAAGACAGATAAAACTATTTTAGATTATCAGGAGATGAAAACTCTTTTTGACTCAAAAGGGGTAACGCAAGATAAAGAGGTTGCTGCGTACTGCACAGTTGGAATCAGAAGTGCCTATGCCTATTATCTAACCCGCCTGATGGGATATGAGAGATCAAGCAACTATGACGGCTCAATATCAGACTGGGCAGGTTCTGACGAAAACAGCTATCCTATGGAAAAATTAGCTAATTATCACAAACTTGTCTATCCTAAATGGGTGAACCACTTGATTGAATATCATAAAGCAGGAAGCACATCAGCAGCACCGCCAGACTATCCATACAGCAGAGATCATAAATATATCATATTTGAAACACAGTGGGGAACTTTAGATGATGCCACTGCTTACAAGGCTGGTCATATATCAGGAGCTGTCCACTCAAATTCCGATATTTATGAAAATGACTATCCCCGCTGGTTTCTCCTTCCTGACAATGATGTCCATAAAGCTATGGGAAATATGGGAATAACAGAGGATACAACCGTTGTTGTTTACAGCGACAGCAATATCTTTGCAGCAAGGCTGTGGTGGATTTTGATGTATGGTGGAGTAAAAGATGTGAGATATTTGAACGGCGGGTATAAACAGTGGATTGCAGATGGTTATAAAGGCGAAGAGACAATTAACGAGCCTATAGCAACAATTTTTAGAGGCAGTGTAAAACCAGAATATATTGCAACAGTTGATGATGTGTTCAACCGTTACGCAGATACTGAAAATGTTTTTTTAGCAGATGTAAGAAGCTATAAAGAGTATATAGGCGAAATAAGCGGTTACAGCTATGTTGCACAAAAAGGTAGAATCCCCAACTCTGTATGGTGCCATGATGCTGATGACTCTGGAGGAATTTATGTTGATTCTGATGGAACTACAAGAAATTATACTGAATTGATGAAATTGTGGGACAGCTTTGGAATCAAATCAGAGATAACTCCTTCTGCCTATAATAGCAGCACTGTTAATGCAAGTTTATCAGGCAATGGCGGCGGTATGTTTGAAAAAGAGGTGATATTCTATTGCGGCAGTGGTTATCGCTCCGCACTTACTTTTATGTATGCTCATCTAATGGGTTATGAAAATGTAAGGAATTTCTCTGACGGCTGGGAAGGTTGGAGTACATCATATCGTAAAGATGAGAGCTGCACAGACAGCATTACTCCCGGCTGGTGTCAGGACCCGTCAGGCAGAGCGATAGAGACAGGCGGGAAATGATTTTAGATTGAATTTTTTTAAATTGGATCTCTTTAATCAGGTGTAATCGATAAATGCCAATTAATTGGAAATGTTGCCATACAATTTCAGTTGTTATTCCAGCTCTGAATGAAGAGAAAAATATATATTCATCTGTTTCAAAAATTATCTGTTCCCCCCATGTCCATGAGGTTATTGTAGTAGATGGGGGGTCAGAGGATAGAACAGCAAATCTTGCACAAAAAGCAGGTGCAACTGTATTGGTGCATGATAAACCATACTATTTGGGAGGGGGCAGAGGGGGACAGATAAAAGCTGGAATAACACAAGCATCAGGAGACGTTGTGGCTATTGTTCATGCAGACACTATTGTTCCTTCTAAGCTCTTTCGCCGAATGATAACTGCTCTAAATTCACGACCTTCAGTAATCGGCGGCTCAGTTGGATGCAGGTTTAAAAATGGTGCAGGATTTAAGCTGCGTATAATCGAATTTTTAAATGATGCAAGAGCAATTTTTTTTAGTATAAGTTTTGGAGATCAGGTGCAGTTTTTCCGCCGTGAACCAGTAGTGCTTTATGATATGTTTCCTGATATGCCTCTGATGGAGGATGTTGAGTTCTCCATCAGAATGAACTCTTTTGGAGGTCAGGTCTTTTTATTAGGCAGGGCTTGTGTATCTGCAAGACGCTGGCAGCGATTAGGATTAAAAAATAGTATCACGATTGTATCACTGTTTATGCAATATCTTGTCAAACGCTTGTTCAATAACCATCTTGATACATCCCTCTTTTATAACAAATACTATTCTTCCTGAATATCAACTTTTGTTCATTGATTATGCCTATTACTCTACATAATAGGTATTCACAATCTTTCTCCATGATAAAAATGCAGCAATTCTAAATTTGGAAATTGTCTTATGATAATTTTTGGCTACCGCCATAAAGCGGGACACCCTGTAATATCAAAAGGTTTCATTACCAGACTATTGTAAACGCTCAACAAACCCCATCTTTTC
>CAXNND010000243.1:0-4159 GCA_964203105.1 Desulfamplus sp. | reverse complement strand
GTCAAAGTTCAGCTTTAGCGATACGACAAGGCTGAAAAATCTGCTTCTGCAATACAGGGCAGGCATGGAGTCCTCGATTGTTGCCAACGGACACCGCTACGCAATGTCATTGGCTGCCAGAAATCTTGGAGTATCCTCTGAAATTGCAGAGATGTGGCATGGGATATCCCAGTTTCAGTTCATAAAGGCACTGACTGAAAAATCTGATATTGGTGAGACAATATCTTGTGATCTTTCAAAAATTGCACAACAGGTATTTGTTCAGGGCAATATTAACCCTGCCGTTGTTGGAGACAGAAACGCAATTGCCTCCTCCGAGGGCAACATTATTAAAATGGTTGAAAGGTTAGCAGCCGGCTCTTCTATTGATTTTAAACAGCCCAGGAGCGGTGTTGAGTCCAATAATGTTCAATCGGAAGCAAAGAGAGAGATTGCCAAATATAGCTATCCTTATGAGGGGTGGATGACCAGCACATCAGTTTCGTTTGTAGCTCAGGCATTCAGGACTGTTCGTATGGGACACCCTGACGCACCGGCACTCTCTGCAATCAGCAGGCTGCTTCGTTCACTCTATCTGCATAGGGAGATACGCGAAAAGGGTGGAGCTTATGGTGGTTTTGCAAGCTACAATGCTGAAGAGGGGATATTCTCGTTTGCCTCATACCGTGATCCAAACATCAGAAGAACCCTTGATGTCTATCGTAATGCGTGCGGATTTATCACCAGCGGAGATTATACTCAGGAGGATATAAAAGAGGCGATACTTCAGGTCTGTGCAGACATTGACAAACCAGAGACTCCCGGTCCTGCATCAATTAAAGCCTTTTACCGGCAGACGCTTGGTTTGACTGATGAAAAACGCAGGCAGTTCAAGGAGTCTCTGCTTGCCCTTGACAAAAAGCGTATCATCAATGCTGCGGAAAAATATTTTACCATCAGCGAGGCTCAAAAAGGCACGGCGGTCATCTCAGGCAGAGAGCAGCTTGAGGCGGCAAACCAGAACCTTAAAGGCGATCAGAGGGAGCTGATACTTCTTCCAATCAATAACTAATTGATGTTACGCAGTGAATAAAGAAAAAATCATATCGGAGCAATATGGAATTACAATTCTCATATTGCTCCTGAACTTCTGACCACTACATCCTGAATGCTACCCCAAAGAGATGCACTATACAAATATTTTACCATGAATTGTTTCAGGAATGATTCTGATAATATCAGACGCTACAAATCCAAATGCCCCCCGTTTACCTGCGAGAATATCTCCACACAAACCATGAATATAAACCCCTGCAATTGCAGCTTCAGATGGTTCAAAACCCTGTGCAAGAAATCCTGAAATCATGCCGGTCAGAACATCACCCATGCCGCCTGATGCCATTCCAGGATTACCGGTCGGGCAGATATGGACAGTTCCGTCCGGCAGGGCAATTATGGTGGAAGCACCTTTGAGGACTATGATTACATTAAATTCTGTTGCAAAAGCTGTGGCTGTCTCAACCCTGTTTCCCTGTATTGCCGAGGATACACCTTTCACCCCTCCTGACTCTCTTCCTGTTGACTGTTTTTCTGCCGATTTTCCGATTAGTCGTGCCATTTCACCAGGATGAGGTGTCAAAATTGTAGGGGCTTTTCTACTCTTCAATATATATGGATTGACTGCAATTGCATTGAGTGCATCTGCATCTAAAACCATTGGCAGACAAATCCCTTCAACCATGCCATGCACAAGCCTTATGGTGCTCTCGTCCACACCTAAACCAGGACCTGCTGCAACAACCCGTTTATCATTAACAAGGTTTTTGATAATGGTCCCAAGAGCTTTGTCGGATATATGCCCCCTACCATCTTCCGGCAGAGGGTATGTCATGGTTTCAGTAACCTGTGGTTCCATGATGCTGTTCATGCTCTCTGGAATGGCAAGGGTAACAAGCCCTGCCCCTGATGCCATTGCAGAATTGGCAGCAAGTGCAGCAGCACCGGTTTTTCCAGTTGAGCCTGCCACCAAAAGCAGATGCCCATAGCTTCCCTTATGGGAATCTGCCTCTCTTGTTCTGACCTTGAACATCTTTTGAACAGTATGTTGTTCAATAAGGTTTACAGATGGTTTTTCTCTTTCTGCAATAAATTTTGGAATACCTATATCCATGATTTCAAGAGTGCCAGTAAGCTCTCTGCCGGGGTAAAGGATATGTCCCAATTTAGCAAAGGCAAATGTGGCTGTTGCTGTGGCTTTGATTGCCGCCCCCATTGGTTGACCGGTATCTGCATTAAGTCCTGATGGAATATCAATGCTCAAAACATGTTTTGGATGGCTACTGACAGAACATATATTGACATTTTCAATGACATCGGAAAGACTGTTGACAGTTTCAATCACCTCTTTGAACAATCCTCTAACATCGCTGTTAAGACCGGTTCCAAGTATTCCGTCAATAAAAATATCACTGCTGATAATCCTCAGTTTTACCCGTTCAAAAGTCTCCATGTCAGGGATTTGGATCACACCCTCTTTTGAGGAGGCAGAAGCGAGCTTCTCAAGGAGTATCAGGTTTGCCTTAGCATCTCCTGTAACTTTTTCTATTGATGAAAGCAAAAATGTGCTGACTTTAATCCCTTTTTCCATGAGATACCGAGCCATGACAAAGGCATCTCCGCCATTATTACCATGACCAGCAAGAATAGAGACATTTTTAAATCGTATATCTGGAAAAATTCTGAAAAGCATCTCAACTGCACCCCTTCCAGCGTTCTCCATAAGCACCTGCCCCGGAATCCCGAAAGATTCAATGGCTGTTCTGTCAATATTTTGCATCTGTCTTGCTGTTACAAGATACATAGTATATCTCCTTTTATCTTCCCTTAGCTAAAATAGTATTCCATACCCCATCAGGAGATAAGGTTTCCACAACTATGCCACCCTTTTCTTTCAACTTGTCAAGAACCCTGTGCACCTCACTTCTTAAGAGACCGGAAAGAATCAGCCATTTATGGTCAAAAAACTTATCCATTTCAAGAAGATGTCTCATAACATCATAATGGATATTGGCAACAACAAGATCAGCGGGCAGCGTTATAAAATCCTCTGCCCTGCCCTGAATCGCCAAGATTTTATCTTCAAAAGAGTTGAGCCGGATATTGTTCTGTGCTGTCCTGACTGCAAGGAGATTAAAGTCAACTGCAACAACCTGTCTGCATCCAAACGCTGCTGCTGCAATTGCAAGAAGTCCGGTTCCTGTACCAATATCAAGTACTGTTGAGACAGGATGATTCACATTTGCAACAGGATGATTATAGTTTGAAACAGATTGGCTACAGGTTTCAACAGAGTTGTTATTACAAAGATATTGAATATATCCAAGGCAATCCTCTGTAGTTGGATGGCGACCTGTCCCAAACACAACCCCCGGGTCAAGCAGGATATGCTTCAAATCCGGCTTATTGACAAATGGAATTTTCCAGGGTGGTGATATGCAGAGATTTCCTGATGTATAGGATTCAATTCGTTCTCCGTGCCATGCCTCACCGGTCATTTCGTAGCGATCAATCAGGGTGAGCTTTTTGTCGTGATCCAGTATCTGCTGAACAATCTCGTCAGACGGGGCAGAAAAGAAGAGAAACGAAAAGCCATCCTCCTCCCAGTTGCCTATAAAACTTCTGTGCTTCACAAACCCGCTGTCTCCTGAACCCATATCCTCTTTTCCCGATACTATTGTTTTGAACGCTTCCTTTTCAGGCGTTCCTTCTATATAGTATATCCAGAGATTTTCGTATGGATTTACAAAATGTTCACAAGGATTTGCCCCATGTTCATGAGGGGTTAGCACACTTCACCTCCGGTGATTTATCTGATTTACAGTAAATCATAGTATATTTGAGCTTCATTGTTTTTCTCCTGATTTACAAATAATCTAATTTTCTAAAACATACCCTCTCAAACCTCAACGATACTACCACAAATTTTTGTAATCTCCAGTTATAAACACACGGTCAAACATTGTGGATGTGGTTAAGGCTTTTACAGTCTTGAAAAATGTTCGTAATGGTCCTTGGTCGTGAACCAAAGAGAAGTATCTATAGCTCTCCTAAATGATTTGTGTAATTTTACCAATACCAGCCCAACTTATTGAAATCAAAAATTTGCTGATTCAGGAAATTA
>CAXNND010000242.1:0-4166 GCA_964203105.1 Desulfamplus sp. | reverse complement strand
TGTCAGCTCTCTTAAATCGACAAATTTAATATATTTTCCACAGTTGTCGCATAGATCAACCCGATACTCTTTCTCCTCTTCATTGAAAAAATAGTGCTGTTTATCCTTTTCACTGTTCTGACATAGTGAACAGCCCATTCGCGAAGTTTTCCAGCGATGCAGACAAAAAGAGCAGACAAGATATTTTTCACCATCCTGATTAAAGAATCCCATTTGTGGAATATTACCGCAGACAGGGCAGTACCCTTTTTTCCACAACAACTCCTCTGGTGAAGATATGACTTTACTCTCTGGTCTAAGATAGTGACTCAATTGAGCAGAACATGTCTGAATTGAAGGTATCATGGCTTCAAATGCAAAGAAGATCAGGGCATCTGCATTTATATCAACGGGCTTCAGAATATTTTCCAATACATTATAGTCATTTTTGAGCAACGCATTGAATATATTTTCTACTTTAAATTTCTTTTTTGATAATGCCATAATAATCTGTTCTGCCGATCTGCTCAGGTGAGGAGCTTTTTCGAGAGCCATATTGCAAAGTTTCAAAAGGAGTGTCTCTGCCTGCCCTGGATCAATTACAAATTTGGAGCTATCGGTCAGAGGCATACCATTATTTATTTTAAGTTTCAGCTTGTTATGGTCAATGACAATAGGATCAAGATCAAGATATGCCTTGCTCTCCTCCTGTGCAATAAACATCTCTTTGTGAAAATCAATTAACGGCTCATAGGCAGGTCTTATCTGTTTGAGATATGAAGCACTGTTGCTTATCTGTTCAGATGTAATGGTACTATTCATAGGATAAAAATCTCCGGCTTGTATAATGGATTGGTAAAAATGAAAAAAATAAGGGCACTATACAACGTGCCCCCAAAATTTTAAACTCAAATTTTAAAGGGGGGCAAATAGAATATGCCCACCCTGAAATTTTAAAACAAACTATACACGCATCAGCGATGCAAAAGGTCCAAGCATCTTCTTTAACGCAACCTTGCGGCTAATTCCCTTTTCCATAAAGAGGTTTGAAGCGACAGCATATCCATGATAGAGTTTCGGATCATGGGCAACCAAATAGATTACGTTTACAGTATCAGGATTGAGAAGCGAGGCATTAGGAAATTTTGCCTTGACCTCTGCAGCCCTTTTGTTTGCCATATCCAGCATCTCCTGACGATCCCCAAAGTTCATGGTGCCGGTAGGACATGTGGTTACACAGGCAGGTCTCAGACCATTGTGAACGCGATCATTGCACATGTCGCATTTTGCAATAGTGCCATCATCTCTCTTTCTTGGTATGTTGTAGGGACACGATTCTATAATAGCATCTGCATCAAGCTCACTTGTTTTAGATGTATAGAGAATTGCACCCGTATCCCCATCTTTGTAAATTGCTTTTGGATTTTCAGCAATCTGAAGACATGGAGCTTCAACGCAGTGACGGCACTGTTCAGGAAAAAAGAGCCAGTTGAGTTTATTGTCAATAACCTCTTCTTTCATTCTCACTAATTTATAGGTCATAAAAGAGAGATCAGGAGGATTTTGAAATGTTCCTAAATTTTTCGTGCTTTCAGCAGGCAGATCATGCCACTGTTTGCAAGCTATCTGGCATCCTCTGCATCCTGTGCAGATAGTTGTATCAATAAAAAACGACTTTTCCATGCCAATCACCTCCTTTATAGTTTGGTCACATTGACCATGAATGCCTTGGTTTCAGGGATACGGGTATTTGGATCACCAGCCGATGGAGTCAGAAGATTCGCACTCTCCTCAGCTCCGCTTGCGGGCCATCTCCAGCCATAATGCCAGGGAACACCGACCTGATGAACCACACCATTACCAATCTTGAATGGCTTGAACCTTTTAGTGACAATTGCTGTACATTCAACTTCTGCCCTTGCACTGCTCACCTTTACACGCTCTCCGTTTTTAATGCCGCGAAGTGCAGCAAGCTCTTCGCTCATCTCAACAAACATCTGGGGCTGCAACTCCATCAACCATGATTGTGGACGGGTCATAAGACCTGTCTGCCAATGTTCACAGACACGATAGGTTGTGCCGACAAACGGGAATCTTGGATCACAGGTTGCGTGAGCATCTTCAGTTGTTGAATAGACAACTGCTGTCGGGTTGACCATCTGGGGACTTAAGTAATTCTTCTCAACCGGGCACTCCAAAGGTTCATAGTGTTCGGGAAATGGACCATCAGCAAGACCTGGTCCATATATCTGACCATATCCATCTTTTTGCATTATAAACGGATTTTTACCATCCTCACGTTTTGTTCCGTCAGGGTTCTCAAGCGGGAATGCCCCGCCATCTGGTACATCTCCTTCCCACTTGTTGGTTGTCCATTTGCCGTCCTTCTGCTCTCCAGCAAATTTTACAACCCACTTGTCCTTGTTCCACGGCTCACCCTTGGCATTGACTGATGCACGGTTGTAGATAATACGGCGGTTCAATGGCCATGCCCATGCAAATTTAGGATAAAGTCCGATATTGTTCGGAGCATCCTTGGTATCTTTTCTTGCCGACATATTGCCATCTTCAGTGTAGCTGTTGCAGTAAATCCAGCAGCCGGAAGATGTTGAGCCGTTGTCCTGAAGCATGGTGAAGTTGGGCACAAGAGTTCCTTTTTTGTATTGCTTGTCCTTTATTGTGATATCTTCAAGAAAATAGCCGTTTATCTCTTTTGCCACCTTGTGCGGGTCATACACGCCGTTGGTCTCATAATCCCATTTGAGATTCAGAATTGGTTCCGGGAATGCACCGCCTTTATCTGCCTTTGCATCCTTGTTTCCCTTTAGTCTTTTGCCTGATTTACCATCCTTGATTGGTTTGCTGATATTATTGCTTGCAGCATCCTTGTGATAAAGCTCCTTTATCTTATTGCAAAGCTCAAGAATGATATCGCCGTCAGGACGGCTGTCTCCCATTGGTTTTGGACCCTGATAACGCCACTGCATCCAGCGTCCAGAGTTTATGATACTTCCCTCTTTTTCAACAGAAACCGCTGCTGGCAGCATGAAAACCTCTGTTTTAACTTTTTTGGGATCAACTCCTGGTCCTTGCCAGAATGAGCCTGTCTCGTTATCAAAAAGGTTGACGTTCACCATCCAGTCAAGTTTTTCCAGGGCTTTTCTTGTCTTGCCAGCATTGGAACCTGAACAGGCAGGATTCTGCCCCCATGCAAAAAATCCCTTGATCTTCTCCTTGAACATGGCATCAAAGATGTCAAACCATGAGTAACTTCCAGTGTCGTCTGCTTTTGGAAGCCATGAGTAACCAAAATCATTTTCTTTGGTTGCCTTGTCTCCAAAAAAGGATTTGAGCATACTTACTGAATATTTGGGATAGTTCTGCCACCAGTTGATGGAGAGAGGATCAGAACTTTTAGGTGTCCATTTGGTGTTGTAGGCTGTAAGGGTATCGTTGGATGCTTTGGGACCTTTAAGATAACCAGGCCACAGATGCCATAATAGAGCGTGGTCTGTGGAACCCTGAACATTTGATTCCCCGCGAAGGGCATTTACACCACCGCCTGCAACACCCATGTTGCCAAGCAGAAGCTGAATCATGCACATGGTGCGGATCATCTGGGTGCCAACTGTATGCTGTGTCCAGCCCATTGCATACATAATTGTGCCGGCTTTTCCGGTTGCACCAGTTTCCGCGTATGTTTTATAAACAGTTAAAAGGTCTTCCTGAGATGTTCCTGTGATTGTGGAGACAATGTCCGGTGTATAACGTTCATAATGTTTTTTCATAAGCTGAAATACACATCTTGGGTTCTCAAGAGTTTTATCCATCACAGGAACACCCTTTGGATCAACTTCAAAAGCCCACTTTGATTTATCATAACTTCCTGTTGATGGACCCTCTTTTCCCTTGGTGTAACCAGAAAAGAATCCATCCTTGAATGTAAAATCCTTTCCTACAATAAAAGAGGCGTTTGTGTAGGCTGCAGTGTAGTCCTTGTTATAAAGATTGTTGTCCAGAATATACTTGATCATGCCTCCAAGAAAGGCAATATCAGTGCCGGAACGGAGGGCGGTATAGATATCTGCCTTTGCTGAGGTTTTTGTAAAACGGGGATCAACACTTATCAGCTTTGCACCATTTCGCATTGCCTCTGTAACATACTTGAATGAAATTGGGTGGTTTTC